>CAZUTC010000001.1:0-18790 GCA_964623485.1 uncultured bacterium
GACATTCTTCCGCCAAACCTGTATAATTAAGCCATGAAAAAAATAGGACCCTTAATTTTTGGATTTTTTATTTTTTGTATTCCTTTTGTAAAAAAAGAAGAAAAAATTCCTCTCCTTACCATAAAATTTTTAAAAGTCCAGGGAATAAGAGAAGTTTTTAACTATGAAATAAAAAAAGAAGATTTTTCAGTGGTCTTTTCAGAAAAGGGTATAGAACCTGAACTTGTTTTTATAATAGAAAGAGTTGCCAAGTTTCTTGACAGCCTGGGGGTAGATGTTTTACTCCCTTCAGACTCTTTATTTCTATGCGGTGGAAATCTTTTAAAAAACCTCGTAGATACCTACAACTTTTTTATTCCTTCATTTAATATCAAAACCGACGAAGAATTCATCCAGAAATATGTGATTAAAAAAATGAACGGTAAAAGGATAGCATTTTTGTTTACTGCGCCAGTTCTTCAAAACTTTAAAAATATCCAAAAACTTCCCATGGACTCTCTCTTGAAGGTTTATACCCCATTTTTGAAGATGCAGAGTGAAAGGGTTATCTTATTCAAGAATCCTCAGGATCAAGTGGACTCATCCCTTTTAAATATGTTTGATGCAGTTTTAACTTATCCTTCTACCTCCTGCATGATAGAAGTTTACGATGATAAAAGTTTTGCACTTAAACCTCTTAAAAAAGACGGGGAAAAATGGATTATCACTACACTGGATAGTATAATAGAAAGTATAAAAAACAAAAAAATATTGCCCGAAACCATATTAAAAAATGCCATACCAGACGCAGACCTTTATTTATTAAAACCATTTAAGAAAAAAGAGTATACAATTGAGGAGTTTTTGAGAAAATTAAAAGGATATCCATCTGTAGGAATTACAGAGTTGAAAAAAGGGGAGGTTCCAATTGAATTAAAAACACCCCAAAAGGATATATATAAAGTGGCAGGATTTTTAAAAACCATAGAAAGTTATAGGGGTAATAGAAAAATACGAATTATTGGAATACCATGGGAGAGGTTGCTTCTCAAAGAGTAGAAATTAAAAAGATAGAGCTGGGAAGGATAGTATGGACTCTCTTTACATTTTTCTACTTATCTAATTTTACCAAAAACCTATTTTCCGATATCTTTATAAAAAATATGTATATTCCCTGGATTCTATGTGTAATGATCTTTGGATGGCTGGGAACTGAGTATTACTTCCATGCCCTATTTTTTCAATCATCTCTTATTGAACCCTTCAATCCATTTTTAAGATTTCTTTTTGCAACCTATTTTTATAGTTTTGTTCCGCTATCCTTCTATGACTATTTTCATTACGGGGCAAAAATCCATTTTGTATTTTCTCTACCAGGAATCTTTCTTGCAGCATATGGTATATATTTGAGAATTCAATCTCTTATTATACAAAGAAAAGAAAAAAAGGTGGAAAAAATCTTAAAAAAGAATATATACCGAAAATACAGACATCCAAGATACCTTGGTCTTTTTTTAATCATTCTTGGGATTCTGGGAGCTACCTTTTCCCTGAGGGGAGCAGTGGAATCAATCCTTGGTTTTTTATTACTGGTTATTTCCATAAGATATGAAGAAAAAAAGTTAAAAGAGAAGTATGGGAAATTCTATAAAGAGTATCTGGATTCTATCTCTCCTTTTATTGTTTTTTAATTTTAACCTTTGCAAAAAAGAAAATAAATCAAAGAAAGGTATAATCTCTTTGGCACCAAATGTTACAGAGATTATTTTTGCACTAAACGCAGGAGATAGACTTAAAGGAGTTACGGTATTCTGCGACTATCCCCCTGAAACCCAAAAAATCAAAAAAATAGGAGACTTCATAAATCCCAGTATAGAGAAGATAATTTCTTTATCCCCTGAGATAGTTTTTGCAGTGGTTCCCATTCACACAACCGTTACGGAAAAGCTAAGAGCCCTCGGAATCCATGTAATTACCTTAAAAGATCCAGAGACCATAGAAGAAATATACCAAGAGATAGATTCAATTGGTAAGGCGTTAAAAAAAGAAAAAGAAGCCGAAAGATTGATTTCTCATATTAAAAGGGAATTTAATAAATTAAAACCAACATCTTGGGGATTAAAGGTTTACATAGAGATATCCGAGAATCCATATGTAACGGTGGGAAAGTATTCCTATCTTAACGACCTTTTTAAAAAGCTGGGCTATAAAAATATATTTAATGATATAAAAGAAAAATACCCGGTTGTAAATGCAGAGGAGATTATAAAGAGAAATCCTGATGCAATAGTAATTCTTCATCCTAAGGCAACCGATGTCTTAAAGAGACCTGGATGGAGAAGGATATCCGCAGTAAAAAATAGAAAAATAGTAAAGGATGTGGATTACTCAGTATTCTTAAGACCGGGACCAAGGATACTGGAGGCAGCAAGAATAATTCAGGAAAAATTGAGATGAAGAAGAAATTTTTTATACTTTTATCTGCTCTTTCTTTGGTGTTTCTTCTATCTTTGTTAGGAGGTCCTTCAGGTTTTTTTGCTCCCATTACAATAATAAGGTCCATAAGGCTTCCCAGGACCATTCTTGGATTATTGGTAGGAGGAATGCTTGGAGTCTCGGGGGCTTCCTTACAAGGAGTATTTAACAACAGACTGGTGGATCCGTATTTCCTTGGGTCGGCAACTGGAGGAGTATTTTTCCTTGCCTTCTTTTCCTTTTTCTTTCCTATCTCTATATTCTTAAGACCTCTGGTAGGATTTGCAGGTTCTTTTATTACAATGCTTGTGGTATATCTTCTTGCCTCAAAATTTAGAGAAACCGAACTCCACCTTGTACTTTCGGGAATAGCGGTTAACTTTTTACTCTCGGGTGGTATAATGCTTATTATGATTCTTTCTAAAAGACCTCTTTCTGAGATAATATACTCAATAATGGGGAATCTCGGATTCATATTTACAAGGGAGTCGATTTTTGTGGGAATTGTCTTTTTGTTCATAGCCCTTGGGGCAGGAACTCTTCTGTTTTTAAAACACCGAGAGTTGGATATTGCATCCTTTGAGAAGGAAACCGTTAAAACCCTTGGTATTGATTTTAGAAAACTTTTAACTCAAATATTTTTTCTCACCTCTATTATTACTGGAATCTCGGTCTCTTTCGCAGGGAGTATAAGCTTTGTGGGATTAATTGTTCCTCAGATATCCAGAGTTCTTTTTGGAGAAAGACATATAAATGTTTTGCCTGCCTCTTTTCTTTTAGGAGGTCTGGTGCTTTTGCTTTCCGACATTCCTGCAAGAATGCTTTTCCCATTTGAACTCCCATTAAGTGTTGTGACATCCTTTATAGGAGTGCCTTTCTTTATCTACATCATGAGAAAAGGTTATGAAATTTCTGGAACTTAAAAATATTTCCTTCTCTTATAATGGAAAAGAGAAGGTCTTAAAAAATATCTCCTTTTCGGTAAAAGAAAGAAGTTTCACTGCAATAGCAGGGCCAAATGGAGCAGGCAAAACAACACTTTTGAAGATAATAGGAGGAATACTCAAACCAGACCAGGGTGAAATTATTTTAAAAAATGAAAACATAAAGAATTATAGTGTCAAAGGAATTGCAAAAATTATCTCCTATGTACCTCAAGAACCAAGATTTTTCTTAAATCTTCCAGTGGGATATATTGTTGTCTCCGGGAGAAACCCATATCTTGGACTTGGAGAAAGATATAAAAAGCTTGATTATACAGTTGCAAGGGAAAAGATGAGACTTCTGGGCATAGAAAAACTCTTTTATAAAAGGATCTTTGAAATATCCAGTGGTGAAAGGAAGCTGGTTGTAATAGCAAGAGCTCTTGTTCAGGATACTCCCCTTCTTCTCCTTGATGAACCCACCAACCATCTTGACATCCATCATCGAATCTTCATCCTTGAACTTCTTAAAAAGCTCAAGGATACAAAAACGATACTAATGGTATCCCATTCCTTAAATGAAATCCTTCTATTCTGTGATGATACCATTATTATACATGAAGGAAAAATTGAAAAGCAAGGAGCCCCTGAAAAAATAGTAACCAAAAGACTCATCAAAAAGGTATGGAAAGTGGATACAGAGTTTATAACACATCCTACCAAAAACAAAAAACAGATGATAATAATTGGTTAATCTTAATTTATGCTTTCCAACTGAGCAATATCAGTAAAATCTTGAAAAAAGTTAAAAAAGTTTTTCTATTTTTTTGAGGTCTTTTTTTATCTGTTTTTTCAACTCTTCAAGAGAATTAAATTTCTTCTCTTTCCGTATAAAATTCCTAAATCCTACCCTAACATTTCCCCTTATATTATGAATCTCCTCTCCTATTACATGTACCTCAACTCTTAACGGGGTTTTTAATAATGTAGGAGATGTCCCTATGTATATAGCTGAGAGGACTTTTTTATTATCTATCTCTACATATCCTGCATATACTCCATTTGCCGGGAGTATCTTTGAGTCATCCACCTTAAGATTTAAGGTGGGGACCCCAAGCCTTCTTCCAACTCTTGCCCCTTTAACCACCCTTCCCTCTATCTTATAACTCCTGCCAAGCAATTTATACGCAGTTTCAACCTTTCCCTTGCTCAATAGAGTTCTTATTTTTGTGGAACTCACATCACTACTTTCTATCCGAAGCTTTTTTATTATCTTTACCTTTATACCATAAATTCTTGCAAATTTTTTTAGCATGAAAATATCTCCTTCTCTTTCTTTTCCAAATTTGAAATCCTCTCCAACAACTATCATTTTTACATGTAGCTTCTTCACCAATATAACATCAAAGAACTCTTTTGGCTCCATATCTTTTACCTTTAAGAAATCAAGCCAGTATATAAAGGATATACCAGACTCTTCAAGTATCTCTCTTTTCTCCTCTGCAGTGGTGAGAATCACTCTTCTCTTCTTTCTTATCAGTTCGGGGTCCTTGATAAATGTCACTACTCCTGGTTTTAATTTTTTACTCTTTGCACTTTTAATTACTGTATCTATTATTTTTTTATGCCCTAAATGAACTCCATCAAAGTTTCCTATGGTTACCACAGAATCTCCTTTTAACTCTTGGGGGTAAAAATATTCTTTCAACTCTCTTTTACTATTACTCTTTCTGGTTTATAAAAACCATTATGTTTTATGTATACTGCAATGTTTTTTTCATCGGAAGATAGAACAAGGAGCCTTTTTTTATCTCCTGGGTTTTTTATAAAATCATCAGGAGATAGAAATCTACCTGTCTTTAATTTGAATTCATTTTCCTTTTTTAAAATAAATTTTGGTATAAAGTATAAAAGTTCTGGTATGGAAAGCATGTGTTTTTTTAAAGTATCCATTTCTATCTGAGCGGAAGAGAGAGTATTCGAAACCTCCCATTTTCCTATTTTTATCCTTTTAAGCTCCTTAAGAATACCTATGGTTCCAAGAGAACTTGCTATATCCCTGGCAAGGGCTCTGATATAGGTTCCGGAGGAGACCTTGCATCTTATTTTTATAAAAGGATGCTCATAAGAGAGGAGTTCTATCTTTTCTATCTTTATTTTTTTAGGTTTTGTTTTAATTCTCATCCCCCTTCTTGCAAGCCTATATGCTCTTTCTCCCTGTATCTTTACTGCAGAGAATGGTGGAGGTATCTGTTCTCTTTCACCCTCAAAATTTTTCAAGTTTTTTTCTATGACATCCAGAGACAACTCTTTTATATGAGTCTTTTTTAGAATTCTTCCTTCTCTATCCCAGGTATCGGTCTCTATACCTAACTCTATCACTCCCTCATACTCTTTTGGAAGTTCATGAATATACCTTTGAACCTTGGTCGCATTGTCCACCAAGATGACAAGAACTCCAGAGGCAAAAGGGTCCAAGGTTCCTGCATGCCCAATTTTTTTATAACCAATAATTCGTTTAAGTCTTCTTATAACATCATAGGAGGTTATATTTTCTTCTTTATTAATCAGTATTCCTATGTTCAGCACTTTTGATGAACTCTTTTGATTTTTCTATAACTATCTTCATTGCTTTACGAAGAGGCATATTAAGTCTTGCCCCTGCTGCATTTTTATGTCCCCCTCCTCCAAAAAGAAAAGCGAGTTTATTCACATCAACCTTTCCAAAGGACCTGAAACTTATCTTTGTATTTTTATCCTTTGTTTCTCTAAAGAATATCGCAAGTTTTACCCCCGGGATAGATGCAGGATACCTTATAAAACTACTGCTATTTTCCACATCCTCGTTCACCCCCGTTTTTTTTAGCATATTTTGCGTCATGTATATAACCGCAATCCCCTCCTCAACTCGAAGGGTAGAAAGAACAAGGGATAAAAGCCTTATATCTTCCTCATCCTTTGCGGTAAGCTTCATGGCTATCTCGGATGGAGAAAATCCGGTAGAAAGAATCTCTTTGGATATTTCAAATACATTTTCACTTAAATTTGGATATAAAAATCCTCCGGTTTCCGTGTATATACCGGTATATAGAATCTCTGCAATCTCTTTGGTTATTTTTACTTTTGCTTTTTTCAAAAGTTCATATATCATAACGCATACTGCTGTCTTTTTAGGAACCACCCAATTTATCTCTCCATACCTGGTATTTGAAGGATGATGGTCTATGTTAATCACCCGGAAGGTGGATATATCCACCCCAACCCTTTCTGGATTCGGGGTATCCACAGTGAAAATCCAGTCAAATTTATGATTTGATATTTTATCTTTTATAAGATTTATGCCTGACAGGAAATTAAATTTTTTGGGTACCTTATCCTTTAGAAAAAGAACAAAATCTTTTTTAAATTTTTTAAAAATTTCGCCAAGAAGAAGAAGGGATGCTACTGCATCCCCATCAGGGTCTATATGAGAAATAGCAAGAAATCTTCGGTTTCTTCTTATCTCTGAAAGAATTTTATTCTTTAATTTCTCTGAATAACTCATCCAGGTCCGTTGATTTATCCGGTTTAAAAACAATATCAGGCATATATTTCAGAACTATTCTTTTTGCCAGATACTTTTTTATTCTTTTCTTTTCTCTCTCTAAGGCTTTCTGAATCTCCTCCCTGTTACCTTTTATGACCGAGTAGTAAATATATGCTATCTTTAAGTCTTTCCTCATTATACATCCAGTGATATTCACCCATTTCAGTTCTTCCACCCCAAGTTCTTCAAGAAGTATCGCAGCAACATTATGAGATACAAGGGAGGCTACCCTTTCCCTTCTCTCTATCACCGCACCTCCTCTATCCGGTAGTCTATTATCTCCCATGTCCTATTTTTCCCCACAAAATGCACAATTCTCTGTAAAAGTCCTCTATTTCTTGATGCATCGTTGGATACACAAACCACTGCAATCTTTGTCCTCTGCCACTTATCCTGTTCTCCTATCTCTGCGATTGCCACATTAAACTCTCTTCTCAAGGTTGCCTTTAGGTTTGCAAGTAACCTCCTTTTTTCCTTTAGCGATCTTGTTCCATTGTTATAAAGTTCAAGCATTAAAAGTCCTACCATTCTCTTTTCTTCTCTATTATTTTGTAAAAATCAAGGATATCCCCTTCTTCAATTTCATCAAAAGCAGAAAGTTTTATCCCGCACTCATATCCTGCTTCCACTTCGTTTACTGATTTGTCAAATCTTTTTAAGGACTCTATCTGGGTATCTGCTATCTCTTCTTTATTCCGGTATATTCTTACCTTTGCCTCTTTTTCTACTTTACCCTCCAGGATATAGCATCCTGCTACTGTTCCAACCTTTGGTATTCTAAATACCCTTCTCACCTCTGCCTTACCCAGTTTTACCTCTTCGGTCTCGGGTTCGAGCAATCCCACCATTGCAGCCCTTACGTCATCTATCACCTCGTATATTAACTTATAGGTTCTTATTTCTACTCCCTCTTTTTCTGCAAGTTCCCGGGCATCGGAAAGAGGGGATACATGAAATCCTATTATAATGGCACCGGATGCTCTTGCAAGGTTAACATCTGAGGCTGTAATTGCTCCCACACCGGTATGTATTACTGAAACCCGCACATTCTCCATGGAAAGATCTTCGAGGCTTTTGTGTAACGCTTCCAGTGAACCGTATACATCGCCTTTCAATACCAGTTTTAGCTCCTTTATCTCTCCCTTTTGAATAGCCTCCTGAAAAGCCTGAAGAGAGAGTCTCTGTTTTTCCTTTAAAATCCTCTCCCTTTTCAAAAGCTCTCTTCTCTTTGCTATTTCCTTTGCCACTGTTTCTGAGGAAACTGTCTCAAAGGTCTCCCCTGCTCCTGGAAGTCCAGGTAGACCAAGTATCTGAACCGGGACCCCGGGTTTTACCCCATCTACCTTGTTCCCATTCTCATCAAGAATCTCTCTCACTCTCCCTGCGTACTCACCACATACAAATGGGTCGCCTTTTTTAAGCTCTCCCTTATAAAGGATTATCGTTGCTATATTCCCTTTTCTTTTATCAAGTTTAGCTTCTATTACAAGCCCCTTTGCCTTACCTTTGAAAGGAACTTCAAGGGAGAGTTCCATTGCCTTTAACTGAATTGCATCAAGAAGGTCTGAAACTCCTTCTCCAGTAACCCCCGAGACCTCCACAGAAATTACATCTCCTCCAAACTCCTCCACTATAATGTCTCTTTCAGCCAGTTGTGACTTCACCATTGAAGGATTTGCATTTGGAAGGTCTATTTTTGTAATAGCAACAATTATAGGAAGGTTTGCTGCTCTTGCATGATTTATCGCCTCGATCGTCTGGGGCTTGACCCCATCATCTGCTGCTACAACAAGTACTGCAATATCAGCCACCTGGGCCCCTCTTGCCCTCATTGCGGTGAATGCTTCATGCCCTGGTGTATCCAGAAAAACTATCTTAAAACCTCCTATATGTGCAGTGTATGCCCCTATACTCTGGGTTATCCTTCCATATTCTTTAGCTGCAATATTTGTTTTTCTTATGTAATCAAGAAGAGTGGTTTTTCCATGATCCACATGCCCCAGGATGACAACAACAGGCGCTCTTCTTTTAAGTTCTGCTTTTTCCTCTCTCTCCTCTTCTCTAACCTTTATCTCCTCCTCTTTTTCTGCTTCGTATCCAAAGGACTCAAGGAGAACCTCTATGGTATCCATGTCAAGGCGCTGATTTATTGTGGCAAATGTTCCCATTTCTAAGCATCTTTTTATAATTTCAGAGGGAGGTACATCAAGAACATGGGCAAGCTCTGCAACGCTCATATAAGGTATCACCTTTATTCTCTTTTTCCCCTCCTTTTCTTCCTCTACCGGCTCTACCACCTCCTCTTTGGGATGGCTCCTCTTCTTTATTTTTCTCCTTCCCATCATCATGAGAGTCCTCTGAATTGACTTTTCTATTTCCTTTTCATCTATTACTCTTTTTTCCTCCTTTCTCGGGCTTTTTGTCTTTTTCTTTAAGGACTCCTTTATCCTTCTCTTTTCCTCCAGCAGTTTATTTTTTACTGCATTGAACTCCTCCTCAGTAACATAAGATGTGTATCCCCTTTTTGCAAACCCCAGTTCTTCCAATAGCCTTGCAAAAGCTTCACTGGAAAGTTTCAATCTTTTAGCTGCCTGATAAAGTTTAATTCGCTTCATTTTCCAAATTTTTCTTTATCTTCTCTTTCAACTCTTCCACCTTTGATAGTTCCATTCCCAGGTTTTTAGCCACCTCTGTTCCAGGTTGCTCAAAAAGCGAAACCACAGTTGTATATCCTGTCTCTATCAATTTTCTCTTCTCTTCCTCATCAATAAAGTCAAGATCTTTTATAAGAACTTCTGCTACTTTGCGGGCAAATATCCTATTCTTATAATCTGTCTCTTTCAAAACCTCTATTCTTGTCCCAGTTAATAGACTTGCAAGCCATACATTTTGACCCTTCTTACCTATTGCCTTTGAATACTCCTCATCCGGAACCACCACGGTAAAGACATTCTCCTCCTCCTCAATCACCTCTATAACCCTTGCAGGACTCATCGCCCTTGCCACAAATATCCTCTGTTCTTTGCTCCATTGAACTACATCTATTTTTTCTCCGGATAACTCCTTCATCACATTCTGAATTCTTGTTTTTCTATACCCCACACATGCACCTATTGGGTCTATTCTCTCATCATTGGAATATACTCCCACCTTGGACCTAACCCCTGGTATTCTTGCCACTGCTTTTATCTCTACAAGTCCTTCTTGAATTTCAGGAACCTCTTTCTCTATTAACTTTCTCAAAAATTCAGGATGGGTTCTTGAAAGATAGATTCTCGGTCCTATGGGGGTCTTTTCTATTCGCACCACATAAAATTTAAATGGGGCTCCTATGTGGTAGTGGTCAACCTTCATTTGATCCCTTAAGGGCAATACCCCATAAACAGGGCCAAGATTCACCATTATTTCATCTTTATCTACTTTATGTATAGTTCCTGTTATTATATCATGCTTTTTCTTAATAAACTCATTAAATAACTTTGTTTTTTCTGCTTCTCTCAATTTAAATATCAGTTCGTCCATAGCCTTTTGAATAGCGACCCTTCCTATCTCCAAAAGGGGTATCTCTATTTTTACTTTCTCTCCCTCCTTTGCACCGCTTTTTATCTTTCTCGCTTCTTCTTCAGTTATCTCATGAATCGGGTCCTTAATACTCTTTACTACATTTTTATATATGTATACTCTTATCTCACCTTTATCCTCATCTATCTCAACCTCTCCTTCGGTATTCTTTCCAAATCTTCTTCTAAGCCCTGCCAGTATACTGTTTTTTAATGAATCGTATACATAGGCTACATCCACGCTTCTTATCCTTGCCACCTGAGCCACCAGTCTTCTCATCTCTTCACTCAATTTATCCTCCTGAAAAGTTCCTCTGTTGTAACCTTTATCTGAGCTGATTTTATGCTGTCAAATTTTACAAATTTCTTCTCTTTTCCACTCTCTATTTCCACACCTTCATCATTCACATTGGTTATAACCCCATAGAATCCTTCCTTTTCTGTTTTAATATACACCTTCTTTCCCACCGATTTTTTAAAATGCTCTTTTTTATAAAGAAACCTCTCAACTCCTGGTGAAGAAACTTCAAGAATGTAATTCCTCATCTCAGGGAAAAATGCATCCAGTTTTAATGATACTGCCTCTGAAACTCTTTTACACTCCTCTACATTTACACTCCCATTGTTCTTTTCTATATAAACAGCTATTACCTTCCCCCTTTTTTCTATATGATAAGCTCTAAAACCTTCATCCATAACTGCTTTTTTTATTATCTCCATCATTCTCTCATCCATTTTTCTCCTCCTCAACCAGTTTTTTTACCTTTGAAGAAACCTCTTCTAAAGGAAGTTCTACTACTTCTTCTGTCTTCAATATTTTCAAATCCACAGTTCCCTTTGAAAGTCCCTTAGGTCCCACAACTACCCTTAAAGGTACTCCTATAAGGTCTGCATCAAAAAACTTAACCCCAGGCTGTACATTCCTATTATCATACAGAACCTCTATCCCTTTCTCCTTAAGTTGTTTCACGATTTCACTGCTTTTATTTTCGTTACCAATGCTTATAACCTCAACTTCAAAGGGAGCTATTGAAACGGGAAGTTTCATACAGTTATTGGTTGAAAATACCTCCACTGCTGCTGCAAGTGCCCTCTCCACTCCTATACCATAACTTCCCATAACTATTGGCTTCTCCTTACCATCCTTGTCTAAAAATTTTGCATTCATTGGAAGAGAGTACTTAGTACCCAGCTTGAATATATGCCCCAGTTCAATGGCTTTTTTTTCTTCTAATGGGGTCATGCATTTTTTACATAAATCTCCTGCTTTTGCCCTTCTCACATCAACAAACTTCTCAATCTTTATATCCCTTAATACACTCAACCCTTTTATATGATAGTTATCCTCATTTGCTCCTGTTACCCCATCTTTTATATCTCTTACACTTTCATCTGCAAATATCTTCATATTCTTTACTCCATAAGGACCAATAAAACCAAGGGAGGCATTAAGATAGTTTACTGCTTCCTCTGGGGTTGCGAATCTTATATCCTTTTCAAAAACCTTTACTAACTTTGCCTCGCTTATATCATAATCTCCTCTGAGGAGCACCATAAAAGGCACCGACTCCTTTTTTATAAGAAGCATACTTTTTATTATTCTTTTCTTTGAAACCCCTAAAAAAGAAGAAACATCCTCCACTGTTTTGACATCAGGGGTATGAACCTTCTCTATTCTTTTTTCATCTCCCCCATCTTCGGGTTCTGGAACAGCCTCTGCTATCTCTGCATTAGCAGAATATCCACATTTACTGCATATTAAAGCCCTATCCTCTCCTGCTTCTGCCTCCACCATAAATTCTGCAGACTCTCCTTCACCCATTACCCCTCCTGATGCTTCAACAATAAAGTACTTAAACCCAATCCTTGAAAATATCCTTTCGTATGCTTTTTTATGAAGTTTATAACTTATATCCAAACCTCCAAAATCAGCATCCAAACTGTATGAATCCTTCATATGAAACTCTCTTGTCCTTAGAAGACCTGCTCTTGGTCTTGGCTCATCCCTTAATTTTGGTTGTATCTGATACCATATTTGGGGCAGGTCTCGATAGGAGCGTATCTCCTTTGAAGCTATGTAGGTTATTATTTCTTCATGGGTTGGGGAAAGAGCAAAATCCTGATTTTTCCTATCCCTCAGTCGGAACATATCATCACCATAATCCTTCCACCTTCCGGAAAGTTCCCACAGCATCTTTGGAGAAAGAACCGGTAGGTAGATCTCTTGAGCCCCAATTCTTTCCATCTCCTCCCTTATTATCCTTTCTATCTTTAAAATCACCCTTTTGGCTAAAGGAAGGAATGCATACACACCTGCTGAAATCTGTCTTATATACCCGCCTCTTAAAAGTAATATATGGCTCTTTTCTTCAGCATCCTTAGGAGGTTCACGCAGTGTAGGTATAAAAAAACTCTTCCATTCCATACAGAATTATACAGAGGATATAGGGGATAGTCAAGAAGATTGGCTATCCCCTATTTTTTTATTTAATTATCAAAACTTTCTTTGTCTCTACACCCTTTCCATTTATTTTTAATCTAACAAAATACAGACCTGAGGCAAGAGAGGTGTTTTCCTTCAAAGAGATTCTTCTCTTTAAGGTGGATGTATTCTCTGAAAGAAGTGTAGTTACCTTTTTCCCTGATATATCGTAAAGAGAAAGCTCCACATTCTGCACAGAAGAAGCGTTAAAAAATAGAATTACCTCATTTTCATGTACTGAGAAAGTATAAGGGGTTGGGTTACTTTCAACTATACCAGGACCCGAAAGTGCTTGGATATTCTTGGTTATGGTGTCATTATTGGGAAAGGAATCATCGGGAAGCATGGTATAAACTCTCATATTAAATACTGTGGGACCACTTGCAGAAACAGTCCATGGCATGAACTCCATTAGAATTGAGTCCTCAGGTGCCATCGTAGGGGTCTCTTTTACATCTTGATACACCGGGACAACAGAAGAGATCTCACACCTCACACTACAACTTACAGCCACATTACTCTTATTGAATATCCATGCCCTTGGAATATAGGTGGAGTCTAAATAAACAGTATCCGGAGGGGATGTTATCTGGGTTGGAAGCATATCTTTTATTATCTTTGTTGCGTATTTTAGGTCTCCATTTGTAACATCGTAGTATGCTATATGAGGATAACCAAGGGTGCTTAATTTTATGGATGTAAATTGTCCCACATCTCCAGTAGTATCCACCCATTCATAATGCCATGTAAGATAATCATTGGTAACTGCATATTCTAAGTCCGCATTTGTGGCATCGTAGTAGGAAAGGTGAGAAGAACCTATTACATGAGAAACATCCCATCCTACATCTCCAGTTTGTATCACATAATTTATTATCCATTCAGTCCCGGTCCATCTTGCAAATTTAAGATCCATATTTGTGGCATCATAATAGGCAATATAGGGTATTTCTCTATTTCTTAAATCCAAAGCAGTACATAAACCTACATCTCCCAAAGTATCTACTTTTTCTATTATCCAACCTCCACTGGTAGCCTTGGCATACTTTAAATCTCCATTGGTAACGTCATAATAGGCTATATGGGGAAATCCTATGGTATCTACCCTTAAAGATGTATATAATCCTACAACTGTATCTGCGGGAGTTGGACCACCTCCGGAATCTATCTCCACAGTCACCCAGTGGTCCCCAAGTATAGTTGCATACTTCAAACTCCCCCTTACTCCATCAAAATATGAAATATGAGGAATATCCCCTGCATCCACATCTATGGATGTAAACAACCCTACCCCTGGGCCAGGATCCACGATTGCTATCTCCCATCCGGTTGGGGTCTTTCTTGCATATTTCAAAGCTCCTGCAGTTGCATCAAAATAAGAAATATGAGGCATATCATTGTTATCAAGTGCAAGAGAGGCAAACATTCCCACATCCCCATCATTATCCACAACCTCTATATTCCAGACAGAGCCCGTAAATACTGCATATTTTAAAACCTGGTTAGTCACATCATAATAGGCTATGTGAGGGACATTATTCTTATCTATTCCAAGAGAGGCAAACTGTCCCACATCTCCCAAGGTATCCACTGGTTCTACATCCCATGCCTGTCCCACAAGCAACAATACCATCCATGTAACCATTTTAACCTCCTTTTTTTATAATTATAAGTTTTATTATCTTTATGTCAAGTAAAATATATTCATTTGACTACTAAAAATATACAGGTTATAATTAAATAAAATCTAATGCTCAGGAGGAGAATATGAAAGAACTTTTCTTAAGTTTTGTTATTTTCTTTACATATTATGCATATGTCATAGAACTGGAAAATGGAGAAAAAATATTCTCACCATATCTACAGTACAAAGAGGAAAAACTATTTCTGAGACAAAGAACAATTCCAAAACAAAAGGTAAAAAGGATAATCTTTACAAAGTCTTTTAAAACCTTGGAAAAAACAGCTCCAAACGATATAAAAAATATAATAAGATCCGCAGAAGAAGCTACTAAAAAATTCCCTGATGCAGGAGCTATACTCTTGCTGGATAAAGGGAAATTTATCAAGCATGTAGATGGAACCAGAGAATACATATACCATGCCCGGATAAAAATACTCAAAGAAAAAAGAAAAAACTGGGCAAATATTAACTTATACGTAAATGAAGAAAATTCAAAGATAGAAGTTCTTTTTGCAAGAACAATAAAACCTGATGGCAGAGTCTATAAGCTTTCAAAAAAAGATATAAGAATAATAAAACCAAAGAGAGAGGGCATAGTCTATTTTGGAAAGGGAAAAATAGTCTCCTTTACCCTTCCCCATGTGGAAGTAGGAGACATAATTGAATACTCCTATCGAAGATATACATTCAATCCTTGGAGTAGAGAGATATTTGAAGATAACTGGTATTTTCAGGGAGAAGAACCCTTTATTTTATCTTCCTTGGAAGTGATAATCCCATTGAAAGACACCTTAGTGTGGAAAGGTAAAAACCTTCCGGATAAAAAATCTCTTATAATAAAAATACAAAATAACAGAAAGATTTATAAATGGGAGTATCAGGATATCCCTCCTGTCATCCCAGAGCCCATGATGCCCCCCTTAGGAGATGTAGCAGCAAGGATAGAGTTTTCGAATCAACCCACATGGGAGTTGATTTTTGACTGGTACTCCAAGTTCCAGAAGGAAAGAATGAAGATAACCCCTGAAATTAAAAAGCTCGCAGACAGTCTTGTAAAAGATGCAAAAACCTTGGATGATTCAATCGCAACCATATACCACTGGGTGCAACAACATATAAGGTATATATCCATAAAGGGAGCTGCCTCCTCAGGAGTCTCTGGGCATCCTGCTTTTTATACTTTAAAACTGGGATATGGAGACTGTACTGATAATGCAATTCTATTTTCGACTCTTTTACAGGCAATAGGAATAGAGGCATACCCGGTATATATTGGAACAAACGATGAGGTTCCAGAATTAATAAAAGAAGTCCCTTCTTTTTATGGTAATCATGCAATTACTCAGATATTTATAAAAGATACCTCCTTCTACCTGGATGCTACCGGAGATTATTCTCGGTATCCGTCATTCTGGGGAGTAAACCATGGGGTCTATGCAGTAAATGCTCAGAAGAGAAGAATTGAAAAGGTCCCAGTGCCTCCACCTGAACAAAACAAAAGAAATTATCTATACCGACTTAAACTTCACCCCAATGCAGACCTTGATGTCTATTTTGAAAGCTCCTATACCGGAGACTATGAATCCGGAGTTAGAGGATACTGGATAAATAAAAGAAAAAGAGACATACCTTTGATTCTTTCTCAAATGGTAAATGAAGTCTCTCCTGATGCAGAGGTAATAAGTTATGAATTTGTTAATCTTTTTGACATTTCAAAGCCTCTTAAACTGAAAATACATTACAAAATTAAAAACTGGGCAAAAAGTATAAAAGAGATACTTCTTTTAAAACTCCCTGAAATAGACAAAAGGTACAGATTTCCTGAGGTATCCCTATCCAAAAGAAAATATCCCATTGCCTATGAAACATCAACCGAAATAACCCATCGGGTAGAGATAGAAATTCCAGAGGAGGTGAAAGTAGAGTACCTACCTCCTCCAATTCAAATTAAAACAAAACATGCAACCTATAAAGCAGGCTTTAAAAGAACCTCTCAAAAAATAATCTTTACAGATGATTTCAAAAGAAAAGATAGAATAATACCTGTAAAGGATTATAAAGAATATAAGGAACTATGCGAAAATATAATGAACTACTTTAAAAAACCCATAATTCTTAAAAGGAGGTAAAAAATGAAAAAAACCACTCTCTTCTGTTTTTTTCTCCTCTTCTGTTTTCCCAAAAGGAAAGAAATAATTTATAGAGATATGATATTTTTAAAAAATGGGGAAGAGAAAATAGGAAATGTGGAAAAAATAGATAACAAAATGATTATTTTCAAATCCTCTGAAGGAAAAAGGTATGCGTTCTCTCTGGATTCTATAATAAGCGTATCCTTTGGAAAACAAAGGGAAGGGGATACATGGAAAAAAATAGAGGATATAACCGACTCTTTACTTATCTTATTTTACGAAAAATCAACAAAAGTATCTAAAAAGTACCCTTCGGCATCTTATGTGACATTGTACCGAGAAGAAAAAATTTCAGCAGATACCCAGAGTTATATTTGGGATAAAAGAGAAATTAAAAAAATTCTTAGAGAAAGTGGTAAGTCTATCGCAAACAATGCCTATCCTTATCTTTCAGAGAAGGAAATCTGTGAGCTTTTATTTGCAAGGAGCATCACCCCTGATGGAAGGATTCATTCCATTTCTGACCAAGCAATAGAGGATGTGTACATCTATCCTTATCCCCCAGAATATGCAAGAGCCAAACAGAAAAAGTTTGCGATTCCAGAGGCAATCCCTGGAGCTCTGCTCGATTACAAGATAAGAATTAAAGGAAACTACGGTATATACAAACCTTTGTTCCTGGATATCACCCTTACTGAAGAGGAAATCCTTGATTCTTCCATTGTGGAGATAGAACTTTCAAAAAAACTTCCTTTCAAATATTATTTCACAAATATTGGTCCTCCGTCGACAGAAGAAAAAGAGGGCAAAAAGATAATAAAATGGTGGTATAGAGATACAACAGGGATTCCAAGAGAAAAAAACATGGCTCCTCTTTCTTATTTCAAACCAAGAATAGTTGCTGCTCCTTCTGCAGAATGGGAAGAGATTGCATTCCATTATAAAAAAGTATTGAATGACAGTATGGAGGGAGTTGATGAATTTTTAAAAGAAATCTCTCCTCTTTTAAAGAAGGCTTACACAAAAAAAGATACTATTATAAAGGTTTATAGATATATAAGTGATAAAATAAAAACCATCTCTTCTGTTAATGCCCCCGCATACTCCTATATACCCAAAAGTATAAAAAGTATAAAAAGAAATGGATTTGCAAACCTTCTTGATAAGCCTTATCTGCTGTATGCTATTCTTTATAAACTAAACTATTCTCCCTCCTTTGTTCTTGTCCCCAGAAAGGATAAAAGATATCTTATAAAAGAGGTTCCATCCCTTGGGCAATTTGATGCAGCAATAATTATGTTGGATGACACATTATTTTTATTCCCTTATGAAAACGAAAAAACAGGACACTTACCAGGATTTTTGCAAGGGGTAGAAGGCTTGGATGTAACCCATGCAAAAATTATAAAAACTCCGCTTTTCTCAGGAGATAAAGAGTTTTACCTTATAAGAGCCTTTTTGAAAAATGATGGAACTATAGTAGTAGATGAAACAAGAGAGATAGAAGGGGATAAGGCAAGAAACCTAAGATGGCTAAAGGAGTTAAGAAAAATAGAGATAGACCAGCTAATGGAAAGAGAAATAAAAAGTATCCATCCTAACGGTATCTTAAGAAACTATGAGCTTGTGAATCTATTCGATCCAGAGAAACCTCTGATAATAAGGGTTTCCTATGATATTCCAGATTATGCAACCGTTGCAGGAGATTATATAATTTTTAACCTTTCCTGGGTCTCATACTCTGCAGAGGATGTGGGTCCCAGAAAAAGACAAACCCCTATCTTCTTTACCCAGAGGGAGAGAATAACAAGAATCATTGAAATAACATATCCAAAAAGATTCAGAATATACTACTTTCCAAAGAATCTCTCTTTATCCACAAAACATTTCACCCATATTGTAAACTTTTTTGAAAAAAGAGGGAAAATTTATGTAGAAGAAAGATTTGAGAGAAAATCCACCTTTGTCC
>CAZUTC010000001.1:18800-34433 GCA_964623485.1 uncultured bacterium
CTAAGGAGGAATATCAAGAATACCGAAAAGCAAAACAAAAGATAGCAAAGTTTTCAGAAGAAATATTGGTTTTAAAAAAGAAATAAATCAAAGGAGGAAAGTATGATAATAGCATTTATACTGCTTGGTGAGTATAGAGGGGAATGTATTAGAGAGGATGCAGACACTATCCCATGGATCAGATATGCGAAAGTAACAATAAAGGATACCCTCCCCCCTACAGTAGATTTATCCTCTTTTATGCCTCCAGTGGGTGACCAGTCTTCTCAAGGTTCGTGTACTGCATGGGCAACTGGTTACTATGCAAAAAGTTTTTATGAATGGAAGGAACATCGCTGGGATCTTAAGGATCCAGAACATCAATTCAGTCCAGCCTTCATCTATAATCAAATAAATGGTGGAGTTGACAAGGGTTCTCGATTTTCTGATGCATTCAAGGTTCTTAATGTAATGGGATGCGCCTCCATGACCGATTTCCCTTACAATCCCTATAATTATACTAACTGGCCCTCTGAGAATGTATATAGAAAGGCAATTCCTTATCGATGTGAAGGAATAAGTAAAATAAATACCTTGAGAAATGAAGGGATAAAGATGATGAAACAGATGCTGGCGGATACAAATGTACTTGTGATGGGAATAGAAGTATGGGACAATTTTTACTCTATATCCTCATATGGGAATGTCTACTGTGTGGCAGATAAAACAGGAGCCCCTCGAGCAGGTCATGCGGTTACAATTGTAGGATACGATGATAATAAAGTTACAAAAGATGGAAAAGGAGCATTTAAACTTGTAAACTCCTGGGGACCTGGATGGGGAGATAATGGATACTTCTGGATGTCCTATGAAGCTGTAAAAGATCCAACCATGTGTCATGGATGGGCATATAAAATAATAGATAAAATAGATTATACTCCTGAACTCCTGGTAAAGGTAAAGATAGAACATCCCGCAAGAGAGCTGGTTCAGATGAACCTGGGAGTGGAAAAAGAAGGAAATGCTTGTTGGAAAAGTTTTGTGTATATGTGGAGCTATCAATATGCAAAAGAAATAACCCCTCATCCATTCCCTAATGACTATATGGTGTTTGATATGACAGATGCTGTTGAGCATATGAATAAAGATACACTCCATGTGGAGTTTATAACCTGTAAAGACATAAAAGAGGATGGAAATAAAGGAAAACTTTTGTTTTTCTCCTGCGAATATCTACCCAATAATGAAATCAGTATATCTTCCGACACTCCTTTGGACATCCCAGACCCAGGTAGTGCAACTGCATATACCAAAATATTAATTCCATTGGGTATAAAAGAGGTTCTTCCCGAAGAAACAATAAAGGTAAACATTATAAGAAAAGAAAAGATTAAATTTACAATTAAAAGTAGTTCTGGGAAAATTCATTTCTCCATATACGATGCCCAAGGAAGAAGAATAAAAGGTTTTACAACACATTCTAAAAAAAGAGAAATTGAATTTATATGGAAGCCTAAGCATAATCCCAGAGGTATATACTTTTACATACTCCAGACCAAAAAGGCAATAAGACATGGTAAGTTGATTATATTCTAAGCTAAAAAATTAAAAATCTCAAATAGAAAATTAGGATTTATTAAATATCTTGAAGGACTACCCTTTATTCTTATTTGATTTTTATTCTTAAAGATGTATAATTAATCTTGATGAAACTTACAAAAAAAGAGTATGAACTCCTTTCTTTTTTAAAGGAGAAGAAAAGAGTCTCCTTTGATGAGATAGAGAAAAAAACAGGCTATGACCAGTCTTTTATATATGCGACTTTAAAGGAACTGGAAGAAAAGGGTGTTTTAACAATAGAAGAAGAGAGAAAAAGGGTGATTGTTTTAAAAGAAAAAGGGAAAAAACTTTTAAATAGAGCCCTTCCGGAAAGAACATTGCTGGAAAGTTTTAAAAAAGATAAGGAACTCTTTAAAAATTTAAGAGAAAAGATGGACGAAGAAAGTTTTCAACAAGCATTGAGATGGGGATTTAAAAAGAAGCTATGGATAAAAGAGAAAGAGTACTTGAAACTTACAGAGGAGGGTAAAAAATATAAAAATGAGAAGATGGAAGATGAGAGAATACTTGAAGTTCTAACCGGGAGAAAAGAAGTGAAGACAGAAGAACTTGCTGATTTTGATTACGAAAAAGGAGTTAAATTTTTGAAGACAAGAAATGCAGTGGACATTAAGGAGAGGGTAAAGAGGGAGGTTGAAGTAAAAAAGGATTTAGAGTTGATAACAAAGCCAGGGGATGTGATAACCCAACTTACTCCAGAGATTATATCCAGTGGAAAATGGAAGGAGGCTGTTTTTAAAAAATATGATGTAAAGATTCCCGGAGAGGTGGTGTATCCTGGGAAGCCCCATCCATTAAGAAAGATAATAGATGAAGCCCGAAGGGTTTTTCTTGAGATGGGATTTAAAGAGATTTATTCAGGACATGTAGAAACAGGATTCTGGGATTTTGATGCCCTTTTCCAGCCTCAGGACCATCCTGCAAGGGAGATGCAGGATACATTCTATGTGAAGAACCCAGAGTACGGTAGTATTCCAGAGGGAGAATGGGTGGAGAGGGTTAAAAAGACCCATGAGGATGGTTGGACCACAGGTTCTACAGGGTGGAACTATGAATGGAGCGAGAAAGAGGCGAAAAGAATAATTCTCAGAACCCATACCACTGCAACAACAATAAGATACCTTGCAAAAAATCCTAAACCCCCCCAGAAGGTTTTCATTGTGGGAAAGGTATTCAGAAGGGAGAAAGTTACATACAAACATCTTCCAGAATTTATGCAGATCGATGGAATTGTAATAGATGAAGGAGCGAACTTTGCTTCACTGCTTGGTATATTAAAAGAGTTTTACCGGAAGATGGGATTTGAAGAGATAAGATTTAGACCTGCATTTTTCCCTTATACAGAGCCATCCCTTGAGGTATATGTGAGGTTTGAAAAAAAGGAGTGGATAGAACTGGGGGGAGCTGGAATATTCAGACCAGAGGTAACTCTTCCCTTTGAGTGTAATGTTCCAGTACTTGCATGGGGTCTTGGACTTGAAAGACTCGCAATGCTTCGGTTCGGGTTAAATGATATAAGAAAACTCTACTGGGCAGATTTTGACTGGCTTAGAAGGAGTCCGTTGTGCCGATAGTTAGTATATCAAGAAAGAAGCTGGAAGAACTTATAGGTAAAAAATTTCCCGCTGATGAACTATTAAGAATAATTGAGGATATTGGAGGAGATGTTGAAGGATACTCGGAGGTAGTTATTTATAGATGTCCGGAATGTAATGGATTGAATGAAAGGCTTTCTCATGAGGAATTAGTAAAGAAGTGTAGAATATGTGGTTATGAAGGAGAGAAAGGGTTTTCTGAAATAGGAAAAGACGAGGTAATAAGAATAGAACTGGTCCCTTCAAGACCGGATATGTTTGATGCTCCAGGACTCTCCAGGATAATAAAAGGATTTTTGGGATTGGAGGATGGAGTTCCAAAGTACCGGATAGAAGAAGGAGATATAAAGGTTTATGTAGACAAAGGAGTTGAGAATATAAGACCATGGATTGTAACCGCAGTTGTTAAAGATATAAGGCTCACTCCCTGGAAACTTAAATCTATTATGAAGTTACAGGAAAATCTACACTGGGCTCTGGGAAGAAACAGAAAAAGAGCCTCCATTGGAGTTTATGACTTGAATAAAATTACTCCCCCAATTTATTATAAAGCAGTGGAGAAAAATGGAGTTAAGTTTGTCCCTCTTGGAGCAAAAAAAGAGATGACTCCTCAAGAGATTTTACAAAAGCACCCAAAGGGTATTGAATTTGCCCATCTTTTAAAGGATAAATACCCTTTACTTATGGATTCAAAAGGAATGGTTCTTTCCATGCCTCCTGTGATAAATAGTGAGGATACCCGGGTAAAAGAGGATACCAAAGCACTTTTTATAGATGTTACTGGAATTTCTGAGAGAGATGTAAAAAAGACCCTTAATATAATTGTTGCATCTCTTGGAGAGCTTGGAGGAAGTATAGAAAAAACAGAGGTGATATATCCTGATAAGAAAATTCAGAGTCCGGAACTTTTGGGAGAGGAAAAAGAAATTGAAATAAATTATGTAAAAAAGGTTCTTGGATTTGGAATCTCAGCAGAGGAGATAGAGAAGTGTTTGAAAAAAGCAAGGTTTGGAGTAAAAAGAAATAAAGATAGAATAAAGGTGAAGGTTCCATTTTTCAGAGCAGATATCTTACATGACATAGACATTGTGGAGGACATTGCGATATTTTATGGTTACAACAAAATTAAAACCTCCCTTCCTCAAACAATGACTATTGGAGAAGAAAGACCCCTTGAAAGGTTCTGTGGGATTTTAAGAAGAGTGATGATAGGACTCGGATTTCAAGAGATAATGACTTTGATGCTTACGAATCCAGAGGACCACTTTATAAAATTGAGAATAAAAAATAAAAAGGATTATGTTGAGATAAAGAACCCTGCAAGTCAATATCAGAGAATTTTAAGGACACATCTCTTTTCAGGGATGCTTGAGACATTTGCCATAAATAAAACAAAGGATATGCCTCAGAAATTTTTTGAGATAGGGGATGTCGTGGTTTTGAATAAGGAAAAAGAAACAAGAACAGAGGATAAAAGAAGATTATGCATTGGGATAGCATCTGCAAAGACCGGATACGCAGAGATAAGAAGTTATGTGGATTCTCTTTTCCGAGAGATTGAAAAGAAAGTAATGTATGAAGAGGAAACCCATCCCATGTTCATTGAGGGGAGAGCCGCAAGGATTTTAATGGATAAAAAGGTTGTGGGGATAATTGGAGAGGTTCACCCTCAGGTTCTTGAAAGCTTTGGGTTAATCCATCCCGTAGTGTTAGGAGAGATATATTTAGAGACTCTGTTTTCTAAGAGATCTTTTATTTCTCATTCCGGAGAATCTTAAGAAATTCTTTAAAAAGAAAATCAAAAGGTAAATGATGTTATAGAGAGAAAAGATACCTCACTATAAAATGGATAAAGAATAAAACTCTTTATTTTCTTGACTTTTATAAAAAATCTTTTAAAATTTTTCAAACAGGAGGAAAATTATGAAGAAAATATTTTTGGTTGTGGTTGGAGTGATGTGCTTTGTATCGTGTTCAAAAGAATCCAAACTTCCTCCAGAGATAAAGGGAAAGATAGCATTTGTAAGTGATGAAGATGGAAACAGGGATATCTATATAATGAATCTACCTGAAAAAACGATAAAGCAGCTTACCTTTACTGAAAAAACCCCTTCAAATCCAGAAGTGGAAAATATGTTTATATCCTGGTCTGCCAACGATAAGATAGCCTTTGCATCTACAAGGGATGGGAATAATGAAGTTTATATAATGGATGCGGACGGCAAGAATGAGCAGAGAATTACAAATAACGATTATTTTGACGGGTATCCTGCATTCTCACCCGATGGTAGAAAAATAGCCTTTTCCTCGGCTCCAGAAGGAAGTATGGACATATTCATATTGGACCTTGAAACAGGTAAAAAAACAAGAGTTACAAAAACTTTGGGGGATGAAATAACATTGAAATGGTCTCCAGATGGGAAGAAAATAGCATACGCATCCTATATAAAAGGGAGGTCTGAAATATTTGTATATGATTTGGAAAAGAAAAAAACAATTCAGTTGACCCATAATGACGCAAATGATGTAAATCCTGCCTGGTTTCCGGATTCAAAAAAAATAGTATTTTCTTCTGATAGAACCGGTGATTTTGATATATATATAATGAATGCAGATGGAACAGACCAAAAACCATTGATAACATCCCCTGAAAATGATGGAATGCCCTCAGTATCTCCTGACGGAAAGTGGATAGCATTTCAATCCTTTAGAGATGGAAATTTTGAGATATACATTGCTTCTGTGGATGGTAAAAAAATATATAGGGTTACCAACTCAAAATTTTATGAAAGAAATCCAGTATGGAGACCCTTTAAGTAAATTGAATGATTTTTTTAATATTTAGTGGTTTTGTATCTTCACTTTCTTTTTCTACCTCCTTTACTAAAGGGACTGGAATATTTGCGGTTCCTATTAACCAGGAACCTTTTTACTCCTCGCCTTATTTCTATAGGATAAGTATTTACAAAAAACTAAAAGAAAATTTCCTTTTCAATGCTGGAATATTGTATAGAAATACAAAGACTCGCTTTCCTTCTTTTTTCTTGGGGATGCATAAAAATATAAGGAATGGATTATCTGGGGAATTTGAATTTGTCTTCCCCTCTACATTTTTTATTGACGATTTTATGTCTTCCTACTTTCTTTATAGCTTGGGAGCCTTATCTCTTAAGGGAAATAAAAAATTCTGGAACAGAATATATTTAGGAATAAAAGCTGGGGTTGCTTATGGTATATACATACGAGAGGACCGTATTGTTGAAGAGAAAAGGTCAATTAATAAGTTTGAATCTCTTTTATCCATTGATGGAGGCTTTAAAATTATAGAAATTTTTAAAAAAAATCTCATACTTTCCACTAAAATAAATATTATTTCACCCCTTCTATTTTCCTTTGGAGTATGTGTTCAATAATATTTATCTTGGTTTTTTCTCAATCCGAGATAATAGGTTTTCCATTTCTTAAAATAGAGGTAGGAGCAAGACCCGTTGGGATGGGAGGAGCCTTCACTGCTGTTTCAGATGATCCTTATGCAGTTTTCTGGAATCCAGGAGGGATGGGAAACATAAGAAGAAATGGAGTATCCTTCCATACCATGAATGTCTTCTGGATAGGTAATTATACTTCTGGGACTGCTGTTTTTAAAATAGGAAAAAGAATGAGCATTGGAATATTGGGAGGGGTTCTATCTGCTCAAGACATAGAAAGAACAGAAACAGGGGAAGAAATTGGAACATTCAATTACTATGATACTTATTTAGGAGTAAGCGGAGGATATCTAATTTTTAAAAATTTCTCCTTTGGCACCACTGCTAAATTTGCTTACACCAAAATACATGATTACTCAGCAGGAGCAATGCTCATGGATATTGGAATACTTTATGTCCTTAACAAATAT
The DNA here is from genome assembly GCA_964623485.1 of uncultured bacterium. Taxonomy (GTDB): domain Bacteria; phylum Hydrothermota; class Tepidihabitantia; order B3-TA06; family CAYQJV01; genus CAZUTC01. The sequence goes on from CAZUTC010000001.1 coordinate 25,893, forward strand.
GTAACCTTAGGAACTGCGCTACAAAACCTCGGAACCCCGAGAATATTTTATAAAGAGTTTGAATTTCCTCCTATCACCATAAGAAATGGTATAGCATTCAATTTTTATTTTGAAAAAAATCATCTCATACTCTCTGCGGATTTAACAACCAACAATCGAGGAGAGATTGGGGTGAGCACTGGGTTTGAGTTAAGAATACATACAAAATATGAGGTAATGGAAAAATTTATTAATCCAAATGATATATCAGGTATTTTCATAAGAGGAGGTTACCGGACCGGGACCGGAGAAGGAGTGGGGGCGGGTTTCAGTCTGGGAATAGGAGTGGAGTATGAAATCTTAAAGGACTGGTCATTTGTAATTGATGCAGTATCCCTCTCCCACGGCTTCTTGGGTATGACTCAGAGAGCCTCCTTTTCAATACTTTATGAACCCACAAAAGAGAGGAAAAAGCGGTCTCGTATCGGCCGGCGGCGTTCCAAATAAAAAAACCCTGACTCCCTGCATCAAGTGCTCCAAGGATCTGATAAAATATATAATCTGGATTAAAAAAGGGAGTCTTATAATTAAAACCTTGAATATAGGCTATTATCTTTGCTTTGGTCCCCTTTAGCCTTCTATACGCAAGCCTTATACTTTCATAATATAGAAGATATGTCCTTGCAGGTTCTCCTGCTTCTGCCATATCATAGGGAGCAAAATGGGATGGATAAAGCATGGGACATATGTAATTCAAATATCTTCCCATGCTTTCTATTTCCTGACCTTCACCTTTAAGAACTCTCCATGTGGCATATCCAAAAACATCCACAGAGAGGGGAACATTTACATGTTGAGACACATATTTTACAAAACCTGTGATTGCTTCTTCTCTTCTGCCCCATATCCCATAGTAAAGACATCTTGAAACATCTCCATCTGTGGGAAATCTGACATAATCAAGCTGAATTTCATCAAACCCCAGCCTCTCCACCTCCTTTATTATTGAAAGTAGGTAATCCCAGACCCTCTTATTATATGGGTTGAGCCATGATAATCCCTTATAATCTTTCCACAGATTCTTTGTATATTTATCCCTTATACCAAAATCTCCCCATAAAGAGGCGTAATCATCTTTAAAACATACTATCCTTGCTATTACTTTCTTTATCCCATGGGCTCTCAAAGAGTCCATGAGAGAGGATACATTAAATATCACTGAAACTGCTCCGGTAGATTTTGCAATAACACTGTTTGAATGGTATCTTATTTTCCCCCAATCATCTTTCATATCTATCACGACCGCATTCAGCAACCCTTTATCCCCAAGTTCTTTTATTCTATTTATAAGGTATTTATTTTTTGCAGCATATGGACTTAGATAAACTCCTTTATAAAAAAAATCATCTAAAACAGGAAATAAAAAAAGTGTATAGAGAATTATATTCCTTTTAAGTGATTTCTATCCAGTTTCTCAAACTTGATTCTTGTAGTATCCTTTTGAATATGTAGAAACCGGTGGTATTCGCATTCGATGGTGGGAGCATTACGCTCGTCAAAATACTCCTCCCTTGTTGAAGGGCAGTAAGGAGATGCAAGTTGTCCGGTGAGGGTACATATTTTTTTAACCACGATTCCCTCGGGAACAGAAAAATCAGAGACAGGCATATTTTCTGTTATCTTCTTCATAAATTCTGCCCATATTGGAGCAGCGCAGGAACCACCAGAGGCTCCTCTATATATGGTCTTTTTTTCATCAAATCCCACCCATACAGCGCAAGTGATTTCCGGGGTAAAACCCACAAACCAGGCATCCGTGTAATCATCTGTAGTTCCGGTTTTTCCCGCAGCGGGTCGTTTAAATCCTCTTCTTCTTATACCTGTTGCAGTAGCTCCTGGCATATCAAGTACACTCCTCATCATGCTGGTAACAAGGAAAGCCGTCTGAGGAGAGATAACCTCTTCACCCTCCTCCGGAAGGTTCTCCTCTATCACCCTCCCTTCTCTATCCACTATTTTCCTTACCATGATGGGTCTTAATCTTTTCCCCATCCTTGGAAGGGTTGCAAAAGCAACAGCCATTTCAAAAGGAGTAACCTCCTCGGTACCTATTCCCACCGGGAGTACCGGTTCAAGTGGAGAAGATATTCCCATCCGATGGGCATATTCAATAACCACCTCTGGACCAAGATATCTTGTAAGTTTAAGTGCTATCAGGTTTCTTGAAAGAGCCAAACCTTCTCTTAGAGTCATAGGACCCATAAATTTATGATCCCAGTTTGCAGGAGCATATCTTCGGTGCCCTACATACACTACCATGGGAGCGTCCACCTCAACATCTGCGGGGGTAAATCCATTATCAATGGCTGCAGTATATACAAATACTTTAAATGCAGAACCTGGTTGCCTCTTAGCCTGCATTGCTCTATCAAAGGAGCTATGCTTAAAATCTCTACCTCCCACAAGGGCAAGTACATAACCTGTCCTATTGTCTATAGCTACCAAAGCTCCCTGAAGGTATGGAGGAGGTTTTGTAGAATCAGCATATTCTAAGGTATCAAAATCACTTTTCCTTGGTTTGATGTTCTTTTTTTCTTCCAATGCTCTTAAGTGGCTTTCCAAAGCTTCATTTGCTGCCTTTTGAATATCTATATCCACTGTTGTATATACATAAACTCCTTGTCTGTATATTAAGTCACTTCCATACTTTTTCTCAAGATACCTCCTCACTTCTTCCACAAAGTAAGCTGCAGGATTATCCTTTATCCTTCTTGGGACAACACCCAGAGGTTCTTTAACTGCTTTCTCATACTCTTCTTTTGTTATTTCTTTTATCTCGTAAAGCTTTCTCAAGAAGAGGTTCCTTCGAGAAAGAGCCCTCTTAGGGTTATAGTAAGGAGAATACAGAGAGGGAATTCTTGGAAGAGCAGCAAGAAGTGCACATTCTGCAATTGAAAGTTCATTCACATGTTTTCCAAAATAGGTTTGGGCTGCTGCTTCAACTCCATATGCTCCATGTCCAAAATAAACTTGGTTTAAATACATCTCTAAAATTTCTCTTTTTGAATACATTCTTTCAAGTTTTACTGCAAGAAGTGCCTCCCTAAGTTTCCTTGCCAAGGTCCTCTCCTGGGTTAAAAACATATTTCTTGCAAGCTGTTGAGTTAAGGTGCTTCCTCCCTGAACTATCCTTCCTGCGAGCAGGTTTTTTATAAATGCTCTCAATAAGTCTACAAAACTTATACCCCAATGCCTATAGAATCTCTTGTCCTCTACAGCAACAAGGCTCTTTACAAGATAGGGAGGAATACTCTCAAGAGGAACCGGTTCTCTTCTTTCCTCAAAAAATTCATATATTAACCTATCCTTTACATCAAAAACCTTGGTGGTTAATGGGGGTCTATAATCCAGCAAAGACTCAGGAGAGGGAAGGTCTTCTTCAAGATATTTTATAAGAATTACCGAAACCCCTGCGACAAATGAATAAAAAAACAAAGGGGAAATAAGAAAATAGAAAAGAAGTTTCTTAAGCATCTGAGGGGGCATTAATGCCCCCTCCTTTTTTGTATCCTCAGTCAATTAAAAGAAGCTTTATTACCTTTGTCTCTTTTTGGGTTCTAAAGCGTATGAAGTAAATACCAGCGGATGCCCTGTTGCCACTCCTATCGGTTCTATCCCATCTTATCTGCATCTTACCAAAAGCCTTACCATGGTAAAGAGTGTTTATCTTCCTTCCGGAAATATCGTATATTTCTACTGTTAAAGATGTTTTAGCCGAAAGTGAAACATTGAAAATCACATCTTCCTTTGAAAAGTTATTGTATGTAATTCTGAATGGAGTCCCTATGGAAAGCTCTTCTTCTACTCCTGGTCCTTCCTCTGAAGGTCTAAAATCAGTGTTATCATGCAGTTCCTTAGCAGCTGCTGCATTCTGAATGACATCATCTGGGTTATCACCCCCAACAAAGGCAAATGCAACGAGCGTACTGTCCTCCGGAGAAAGGTCAAAGGGTCCAGCAGAAACCACCACGGACCAGTCCGTGGACTTGTCTGACTGAGGAACCGAAATATCACCCTTTAAAAACTTATACAGAGTAGAGTCATTCCAGACATTGTTTGCACCTTGATATACATATACTGGGTTTTCAAGCATTGAAAGGTTACGGTAGGAAGGCTCAAGAAGACATACACCTACACAGGTATCTTTACCGGTTATCTTCATATAAGCAAGTTGTGTTCCCTTATCAGTACCACCCTCATTGGATTGAGCATCCTCCATATCAAAATCAGCTATAATCCCTACATAAAGACCTGAAATGTTTTGGCTTCCTTTATTTCGTATTTTGTATCTTAAAATTACAAAGTCATTATATTCTGGGTCACTCCATGCATATCCATACTGTTCAACCAGCAATCCCTTAGAATTCGGGTGACCGGAATCTTCAAACATGGCTTTGGAATCCTGGTCAGATACTATACGTCTGAAAATTACCCTTCCATCCGGAGCCTTGGTTACATTCCAGTCCGTGTTTCCTTTATTATCCGGGGTATTGGGATAAAATCTATCGCACACATAATCCTTTGCATTTCCAGCTGCGAATGAAGCATGGTAAAGCCAGTTCTGGCTGGTCTTAGGATACTTAAATCCTGTTCCCTGCTGGTTTATCCCCAAGAATCCAATAGATCCATGTTCAGTAACTGTGAGTATTACATTACCAATATTATGGTCTGCAAAAGAGTACCTCGGTAATCCTATCATAATTTTAAAGGTAAGGACTGTTGAAAAGTTGGAAGCCTCTATATTCATGGTAAACTCAGCCCATGTTTGCTCTGGAGTATCAGGAGAAGCAGTGACTTCAAACCCATCTCCCATGGATGAACCACCTTGAGGGATATTTCCATAAGATACCTCTGATTTAGAAATACTGACATAGGAAGTAGTGGTGGAGATCGTCGCGTTAACATTATTAAGGTCCACATCGCCCAGGTTCTTTAACTTTACCTTCATAGTTACAGACTCTCCAGGGTCCCAGTTACCATCGGGGTTTTCCTCTCCAGCATCATCTATAATTATATCTTCAACTACCACCGATTTCATGCCCTCTTCTGAAAGTGCCCCTGTTACCACCAAAGCAAATGGTTGAGGACCAAAGGGAACATTTTCTGCCTTAATAATTATTTTCCAGGTACCACTTTCCGGGGCATCTATAAAGACATTTTCTACTGGATTCTTAGAATCCGGGTCTCCTCCAGGAACAGATTGGTTGTTTTCAAAAACATTCCCCAGGTAATGCTCCTCTGAAGGAGAAATAACCTCTAAATTAAGGTCATTGACAAGAGCAGGGTTTGCATATTCTGAAGCAGGATAATCTGTCCATACGAGAGTGACTCTGAAAGGTTCTGCATCACTTTCTACATTTATCTCTGCAGAAAATGCATACCCAGTCTTTAATCCTTCCTTAAAATCCACTACCCTTAGTTTTCTGCTATCTCCAGAAAAATACAACACATTATCCAGTTTTGGTCTTCCCCATCCTGCTCTATTATCAGGAATTGAAATACCTGAGACATCAAGCTCTACTGAGTTTATAAGCATTGCTTTTATGAGTGCAGCAGAAGGGTTAAAGGCATCAAGAAGTCCTCCCTTCTCTCCAGAAGGATAATATCCATCGGTAAAATACTGTCTTATAAGTAAGGCATTACCAGCCGCTGCAGGACAGGACATTGAAGTTCCGGAACCCGAAGTGTATCCATCGTCATTTCCTCCATATGCAGAAGTTAAAACTCCTGGGACAACAATATCTGGTTTTATTCTTCCATCAGCTGTGGGTCCCCTGGTGGTAAAACCAGCAAGAGAGGTTGCAGCAGTTCCATTAAGGGTAGCCCCCACTGCTACGACATTTTTAGCATTCGCAGGGCTACCGGTGTAAGGTCCTGCATCTGTATTTCCAGCAGCAAAAAATACACCATAATCAGGATAATCCCATACCGTCATATCTGCTTCCATACAGTCATGGTCATAAGTTCCTGGACCTCCTGTCTGTTTACCCCAGGAGTTAGAAATCACCCTTGCTCCACCTGCCTCATTACCTTTATAGGCAACAGAAAGGCTGTACTCAAGGCTTACTGCATGAATTATACCACAGGGATAGCTTGAAGAGCCTCCATCCAAAAAGTAAAGTTTTGCCTCTGGAGCCATTCCATCGTATGCACTTGTTCCACCCACCGGGTCATCAGAACCCAGAACCGAACAGGATGTGTGGGTCCCATGATAGAATCCATAACATGGTTCATCTCCAAACGTAATAACTCCTTGAGGGTCGTATGCAGGTTTCTGATATGCAATTATTTTCCTGTGATTCGGGTAATCTCCAAAATCATCTATAGGCACATCCGGGTCTCTAAACATGTCATGGGAAGTCCTTACCCCAGAATCCAAAACAGCACCTATCTGACCTTCTCCTTTTATTCCCATATCCCATATCCTTCTGTTATCCTCCTCCCATGTCTGAATCACCCATTGAGCTCTATCATTCAAAAGCCTGGGCATTTCAAACTCCTCAACCCATCTTACTGCTTTTTCCTTTACAATTTCTATGAGCTCCTGGGATGATATCTCTACCTTCAATAAATGATTCCACTTGGAATGATATTTCTCTATCACTCTGCCTTGAAGTTTTTCTATCTTCTCAATAACAGGCTTGATATCCATATCCGGATACCCCACGATTATAAATGTATCTATCTGAGAGGTGGAAAGATTGAGTGTAGGAGCAATCTTATAGTATGGTTGGTAAATCCCTACCCAGTTCACAAATGGTTGTTCCTTAATCTTTGGGATATCCTCTTTTTTTGCATGCACCAAGTATGCATAATTGGGAATGTAAAGGTAGATTTTAACTCCTATGGAGTTGAGAAAATCTCTATAGTGACTGTATATAGGACCCTTGAACTGCACAATGTAAATCCCATCCTCTCCCTCATAATCTTTTATCTTCAAATCCTGAGGAATAGAGGGTTCTCCATATCTTGTGTCAAATCGTAAACCACATCCAAGATTCAACCAGGTGGAATTTTCATAAGGCCTGGGAATAAAACTACTTATCTCTCCTTTAATAAATCCATTATTAGCCCCAAAGAGGAAAAGTATTCCTGTTATCCCGAAAATAACATACACTTTTTTAAACATAATAACCTCCTTTTTCTATCGTTTTTCTCTTTTTTATAAGGCTTTCACCTCCTTTCATTGGTTTAATGAATATTTATAAATTTTATTATTCTTTTTATTATTCTTTCTTCCCCTTCTTTTCTTAATTGAATAAAGTAGACTCCTTGGGGAAGGGAAAATTTTTGGATTTTCTCACCATTCCTAAAGAGTTTTAGGAGCCTTCCACTGGCTGAGTATACCTTAATTGAACTGTAATAAGGTTGTAATTTTTTTAAGATTTGCAAGATACTACCGAAAGACTTGAGTTTTTTAAGCTTTATAGTTTGGCTGGATTCCTGCACTCCTGTGGATATAAATACACCAAACTCTACGGTAGTAAAGTACTCTCCATATTCATAAAGCTCTACTGCAAACTCTACCTTTTCTCCTTTTGTTAAGTTATTTTTAGCTTTTACTTTAAAACCAGGGATGGATTTTCCAAAAGAAAAGGGAGGTACATTTTCAAAATAAGAAAATGTATCTTTTACAATTACCTTATTATCTTTGCTTTTTATCTCTCCAAGTAAAGCATATACTTTTTCAGATGATGGGTTTTCTACAATTAGATTAAGAACTGCTGTTTCTCCAGGGTCCAGCATACCATTTTTGTTTCCCCCTTCCAGGGTATCAACCACTTCATATGCATGGTAAGTAAGAGAACCTCTCACTCCAAAATTAAGGTCTCCAGTTACCACTAATGCAAATGGTTGGGGACCAAATGGAACATTCTTGCCTTTTACATTGATAATCCACCTGCCCTCTTCTGGATACTCAATCCATACCACCTCTTCCACATTGAGCTGGTCTGGCTCCCCCCCTTTCACTGAATAACCATTTTCAAAATTATTTCCATAATATACTGCACCAGAAGGTGAAGTAACCTCCAAGTCAAGATCATTCACAAGTTGTTTAGAGGCAGAAAGTTCTGGGGGATAATCGGTCCACACAAGAACAATCTTCAATGGCAAGAGAGAAGAAACTTCAATTTCGAAACTTCTCTCATCCCCTGTATTTATCCCAAGAGTATCATCTTCAATAAACAGCTTTCTTTTATCATCTGGGAAATAAAGGACACTATCAAGGCATACTCTTCCCCATCCACCTTTGTTTGAAGGAGTAAGATAGGATGAAAGTGGAACAGTGGAGGCAATAGTCATGGCTTTCAACAGAGCAGCAGAGGGGTTTATACTTTCCTCCTTATCCGGGACCCCTCCTGGATACCATCCTTCATGCAGGTACTCATAAATCAATGCCACAGCTCCAGCTGCTGCAGGAGAGGACATGCTGGTTCCGGGCATTGAACGATAATTGTCCGGAGCTCCACCATAGGCGGATGTAAGAATACCAGGAGCCAC
>CAZUTC010000001.1:34533-39088 GCA_964623485.1 uncultured bacterium
CCATCCCCAGCTATTGGATATTAAAACAGCCCTTCCTGCCTCATTCCCTTCATAGGGCATTATATAAAGGTCGTTCAAATCAGCCGGAGGATACACCCTTGATCCTCCTCTTCCTATATCTACAAAGTACATCTTTGCATCCTTTGCCATTCCATCGTAAGGAGCATCACCTCCTACATACTCATCATTTCCAGCTATGGTAGCTCCGGTATGAGTTCCATGATAAGAGGAACCCGCAGCATCACCAAAAGTAGCCTGGGAGGACCCCTGTTTGTATGCAATTATCTTTCTATGTTCTGGATAGTCTCCCCATGTTTCTATGGGAATTTCAGGGTCTCTGAACATGTTATGATCTGTATAAATCCCAGAATCAGATGTGCTTACAATGACCTCTTCACCGGTAAGCCCCTTATCCCATATTCTTCTTTTTTCTTCTTCCCATGTTTGTAAAACCCACTGGCATTCATTGTTATGAAGTACCGGAACTCTATAGGGTTCTATCCATCTTACCCATTTTATAGAGGAAAGCCGGTCAAGGTATTGAGTATAACCTTTTACCATGAGTATTTTATTCCACTTACTTTCTGAGGCATCAATTATTTTAAAACCCATCCTCTCAATCTCTTTTTCAACCAAGGGAATGTCTGATTCCTCAAAAAGAAGTATCTTAAAACTGTCTATCCCGGGTTCTATAATATCCTTAGAATATTTAGGAATAAAGCTGTATGGAATGACTCCTTCTGCCCCTATTTTCTTCAATCTTTCTTTATTCAATTTTCCATAAACCACAAAACCATTATCCGGTATATACCCTTTAACCAAAAATCCATTTTCTGTGAGAATATTTTTAAATTGTTGGGGGGTTAAGGAATACTGTAGGAGATAATAATCGGGGCTTTGTTCATTAAAAATAAACTCCCCTTTAATATCTACATCTTGTGATAAGAAATGTAAAACCGAAAACAAAAAATAAAGCACTGGGACCTCCTTTTTATTTTGGATAAAGGTTCATGGCATCAAACCATTTTAAGAGGTTTTCTTTTCTTTTTTTATCATCGGCAGGTAAAATTAAAGGTCTTCCTCTTGCATCTATTATGATCCCCACAACACCCCCCTCCAGTTCCTTTTCTACCTTTTTCCCATTTCCTTCTCCCACATCAAATCCTCTTTCTGGAATTATGACTGCTTGGGCTTTCTTGCCTACTTCTAAGGGAATAACCTCAATATCTCCAAACTTAACTTCTTTTTGGATTTTTCTTCCTTCAAGATATAGTTCAACTCTTACACATCTTGTTCCTTCTCTTGCAATACCTTTAGGAGAAATGCTTGTTCCAAGATGTATCAGACAGTCCTTTTCAAACACCTCAATTGCAGCCTTTTCATGCACTGTGGAAAGCACCCCCAGGTGGGGCATCATAAAGATACTATCAACTGCAAGTTTTGTAACCCCTTCGGGTTGAAATGCATCAAGTAACATCATGGCAGCCTGAGACCTTCTTGGAGCATGGGAGAGTATACCCCCAGAACCTACAATAAGGGAAAGGCTCATCATATCAACCAGGGTCTCTCCGGTCATGGTTTGAGCAAATGCTTCTGAAATTGTTCTTTCGACCTGCACCCCCTTCAAACCCACTGCCATTGTTTTATGATGTTCCAGGGCAAGTCTCAGTGCCTCCCTTGCCACTGCATGCTCTATCTTTAAGTCTTCTGTAGTTGCAGGTATTGTGGTAGGTCTTATCATTTTGTTTCTTATTCTATTTCTTAAAATCCTCTCATCTATGTCAAAGGGAAGCCATCTCATAATATTCTCGGTTCCAGCCTCGACCAAAACATTGGATATGCTATAGGACATTCCTAAGTTAGCACTTACGGTTCTGTTAAAAACCCTTTCTCCTTCATATTCAAATACAGAAAAAACATCGGTTGTTGCCCCTCCAATATCCACTCCCATTACATCTATCTCTTGAGTCTTACCTATTCTTTCTATAAGTAATCCCACTGCTCCTGGAGTAGGCATTATGGATACATCTGTCCATTCCATCAACTTTCTGTATCCTGGGGCATGAGCCATCACATGTTCCATGAAGAGTTCATGTATCCTGTCCCTTGCGGGCTTCAAATTTTCTCTTTCCAGAATAGGTCTTATGTTATCCACAATGGAAAGAGCGGTGCTTTTCCCAAGTATCCTTTTTATATGTTCTCTTGCATCCTTATTCCCTGCATATATAACCGGAAGTCTGTATCCTGTTCCAAATCTTGGTCTTGGATCTGCTGCATTTATTATTTCTGCAAGCTCCACCACATGGGATATTGTCCCACCATCTACTCCTCCTGAAAGAAGAATCATATCAGGTCTTAGATGCCTTATTCTTTCTATCTTCTGATATGGAAGTCTTCCATCATTGGAGGCAATCACATCCATTACAATTGCCCCAGCTCCCAAGGCAGCCCTTGCTGCACTTTCTGCTGTCATACTCATCACTACCCCTGCCACCATCATCTGTAATCCACCCCCTGCAGAAGAGGTGGATATATATATATCCACACCCTTTTTAGGAGACCTTCTGGGTTTCATTATTCTTTCTCCATCAAGTATCTCCTTTCCGGTGAGTTCCTCCACCTCTCGAATAGCATTTAAAACTCCGCGTGTTACATCTTCAAACGGAGCCTCCACAGTGGTAGGGGCTTCACCTCTTACCACCAACCTATACTCATTACCCTTTTTTTCTATAAGAATTGCCTTTGTAGTAGTGCTTCCACAATCTGTGGCAAGAATTGTGTTTATTTCATTTCTTTCTTTCATCTTTTTCCCTCCTCTCTTCAATTTCTTCTATCTTTTGTATAAGAAGCTCTATATTTTCTCTATCTTCAAAAAAAGCAGTCAATTTATCATAAAACTCAGTTGAAGGTAAGAATGCTCCCACTATAGGATTAAAAAACACCATCAATTGGCTTCCTACATAGGAAAGAGGTTTTGAGGATTCTAAGAAAACAATGGCAATGGTGGAAAGCTTCATCTCTACCACTCTCTTTGCAATTTTTTCTGCAATTTTTTTTCTTTCTTCTAAGCTAAGGTCTTGTGCAAACATCAAGCTCCTTTACTGCCTTAACCTCATCAAGCCTTCCCACCGGAGTGGTGTGGGGAGCATTTTTTAAGATTTCAGGATTTTCTTGAGCCTCCTCTGCTATTTTTAAAAGTGCCTTTGCAAAATCTTCTATTGTTTCTTTAGATTCTGTTTCCGTGGGTTCTATCATTAATGCTTCAGAAACAATTAATGGGAAATAGATGGTAGGAGCATGAAATCCATAATCTAAAAGTCTCTTTGCTATATCCAATGTTCTTACGCCATACTTTCTAAAACCGGCTCCAGTGGCAACAAATTCATGCATACAGTAACCTTTATATGGAACCGGATATACATTTTCTATCAATTTTTTAAGATAATTTGCATTTATTATTGCATTTTTTGCCACATCCTTTAATCCTTTACTTCCCATCATTCTTATATATACATAAGCCTTTACCATTACACCAAAATTCCCATAAAACCCTTGAACCTTTCCTATGGAATAGGGCTTGTCAAAATCAAAAAAGTATTTTTCTCCATCATATGCAATTAAAGGTACCGGAAGAAATTTTTCAAGATGTTTTTTAACACCTACTGGACCTGAACCGGGTCCTCCTCCTCCATGAGGGGTAGAAAATGTTTTATGTAAATTGAAATGAACCACATCAACCCCCATATCCCCGGGTCTGGTTATACTCAAAAGAGCATTGAGATTTGCCCCATCAAAATAGAGAAGTGCATCCTTTTCATGAAGAGCATCTGCTATTTTTTTTGTATCCTTTTCAAAAATCCCAAGGGTATTTGGATTCGTTATCATCATCCCAGCCACCTCATCTGTGAGTTTGGAGTAAAAATCCTCCATATCCACCACTCCTTCTTGGTTTGACTTTACTGTTACGGTTGTATATCCTGAAAGAGTTACACTTGCTGGATTGGTGCCATGGGCAGAGTCAGGAACGAGAATTTTGGTTTTATGAGTATTTTTTTTAAAATCATGATAAGCCCTTATCATCATTATTCCAGTAAGCTCTCCATGGGCTCCCGCTGCAGGTTGAAGACTCACCGCATCCATACCTCCTATTTCTGCAAGATAAGAGGAGAGCTCATACATGAGTTGCAAGGCTCCTTGAACCAGTTCCTCAGGTTCAAGAGGATGTATATGCAAAAAACCCTCGTATCCTGCTATCTCTTCATTTATCTTAGGGTTATACTTCATGGTGCATGAACCCAGGGGATAAAATCCTTTATCCACATGATGATTCATTATTGATAGATTCACAAAATGCCTCACAAGCTCAGGCTCTGAAATCTCAGGGAGTTTGGCATCTTCTTTTCTCAAGTATCTATGAGGTAAAAGAGAGTCTATGGGTTTTTGTTCTATATCCATTTCAGGAATTGTATATCCTTTCCTTCCCTTTCTTGAAAGTTCAAATATTAAATTTATCATATTTTTAATTTTATACCAAATATTTCCCATGTCAACTTTA
>CAZUTC010000002.1:0-34073 GCA_964623485.1 uncultured bacterium
CCATCTTTGCATATCAGGGGATGGGGTGTATGTGGTGTGGGAGGATTATAGGGCATGGAATTCAGAAGGTATTGGGATGGTATATATGCAAAGAGTTACACTTGACGGTGATATATGCTGGGATAAAGAAGGAATTAAGTTAAGTCTAATGAATGCGTGGCATGGTTCTCCCAAGATTCTTTCTGCCTTTCAAAATGGAGCATGTATGTTTTGGAAGGAATATCCTGATAATTATATGATAGTAAGAGGACAGAGAGTTGACTCTTTGGGGAATTTTTTATGGGGTGATACAGGTATAGTAATAATTTCGTATGGTTCTTCTATGAATTTATCAACGGGCAATTATCGGGATCCTTTTTATGTTGGATATGATGGAAAAGGGAATATAATTGTTTCTCATTTCATGCGTGCTCAGAAGGTAAATATGTTGGGAGAGTTATTGTGGGAGGGTGGATATGAGATAAAGGATTATCCTTATCGGTGTGCTGATGGAAATGGAGGGTTATTTATTTTTACGAGCACTAATGACTTTTTTGAATATCCCAGGATAATGGTGGCGCATTATGATTCTTTATGCTTAGAGGATTGGGATAAGATGGTATGGCAGGGTGAGTATGCGGATTCAAATGATACGGAGATGTATATTTCATCCTCACTTACCGGGAGTGATAGGGCGCTTATAATAGGATGGGATTATTACAGGACGGGGAGTATATTGATGATGAAGATAGACAGGGATGGGAATTCTTTATGGGGTGGTGCTGTTGAGGTTTCAAAAGGAGGGGATTTTGTAAGGGATTTGATGAATACAAGAGTTATAGGGTATAGAGGTGGGGGGATAATAGTGTGGCAGGAAAAGAGGTATGGAGATATGGATATATTTGCTGGTTATGTAGATTCTACAGGTAATGTAGTGGGTATTGAAGAGAGGGAAGAGAAACCTGAATTTAAGATAGAAAGTTTAATAGTATCTGATTGGGTTAGGATAAAGTTTTTTAGAGGGATGGAGAATGTTAGGATTACTTTATATTCTATTGACGGAAGGAGGATAAGGGAGGTTTTTAGGGGTGGTGTGAGGTCTGGGGAGTTGAGGATTCCTTTATCTTCATTACCTTCTGGGGTGTATTTTTTAAATATATTTAATGGTGATAGAGAGGTTGTGAAGAAGGTGTTAAAGGTAAGGAGGTGAAAGATGAGAGTGATAGTGATAATGTTTTCTGTGGTAGCCCTTTTATATGGAGGGCGTGTGAATCAAGAAACACAGGGGATGCAGTTATTTCCGAAGATAGCGAGGATAGGGAATGATGAATACATAGTTGTATGGGAGGACACAAGGAATGGGAGTGTGGAAATATATGCACAAAAGATAGATGGAAATGGGAATCCGCAATGGAATGAGGATAAGGTGTTATCACAGGGAAGTGAGCCTTCCTATCAGGGTTTCATAGGTCATAGGATGGTATCAAGATTGGTAGGGAGTGGAAATCAGGGGATAGTAGGGTATGTGAATTATGCTGATGTAACAGAGACTTATAAAAAAAGGGGTATATGCCAGAGGGACTAATTGGGGGAATCCGGTTCTCATTACCTCAACAGTTACAGAGGATTATGCTTTATGTGAAGATGGAAATGGTGGGGCAGTGTTTGTATGGGTGGCAAAGTCAGGGAGTGAATATTATTTGAAGGCGAGGCATTTGAATGCTGATGGTGGGGATGTTTGGAATAATCCTGGGTGGGAAGACCCTCATGTCGCTGTGCTTCATACCGTCTCTAATGTGTTTGAACACCCGAAGGTGGTCCAAAAGCTTAACTTTTTAGGGAATAAATATAAAATTTTATTAGGTAGGAGGTCATTATGAGAAAAATCATTTTATTTTCTCTTTTGCTTTTATCTTTTGGGTTTAGTTGGGATAAAAATGGAACTCCATTGGTGTATGACCCAGGAGACCAGGAGTTAATTGATGTTAAATTAGTGAACGGTAGGAAGATTGCTATCCTATATTGGGATAGGGTTAAGTTAAATACATTTTTACAAATGGTAGATTTATCTGGAAGTGTAATATTTTCTGAGCCTGTGCAGGTTACCCAGACACTTGGGGCAGGTAATGAGATGGGGATAGACAAGGATGGCAATATATGGGTGGTGCTTACCAAGGCAGGAGATAAAGATGTGGATGTATGGGTGCAGAAGATAGAGGGTGGAAGTGGCGAGAGGTTATTTGGAGAGGAAGGAAAGGTGGTGTGCAGTGCGGATGGGAATCAGAGATACCCCCGGCTTGCCCTCTCCCCTGATGGGGGGTGTTGGGTGGTGTGGCAGGATTATAGGGAAGAAGGAACTTATTTCCCGGATATTTATTGTGCTTATGTCTCTTCTTCGGGCGAGGTGCGGTGGGAAAAGAAAATAAAGGAACAGTGTTCTCCTATTGGGATAATTCCTTCTAATGAAGGAAGTGCTATCTTGTTGGGGGGAAGATGGGTATGGAAAATAGATAGCACGGGTAATTTTAGATGGGATTCTTCTGGAGTAGAAATAGAGGGCATGTGGTATCCTATAGATATCATCTCTGACGGAGAGCATGGGGTTATTACTCTTTATGAGGATGAAAATTACTGTTTGAGGGTTCAGAAAGTTAATGCCAGTGGTGAGATTTGCTGGGATTCGGGAGGAGTTTTATTGCAAAGCTGGGGAAATATCTCCTTACAAATTATCCAAGATGATAAAAGATTTGGAATTTCTACAGATTACAATAAAGGGTGTTTGGTTTCCTCTTATAGGCACTCCTCTCCTGAAGATCACTGGGTATACCATGTGGACTCATCAGGTGTTAATTTATGGGAAGGAGGGGTGAAGGTTTGGGAATCCTCTGAATATGACGCCACAGGTTACAATCTTTATAGTGATGTGACCTATGATTATGGGGGTGGTGGAGTGCTTACTTGGGATGATAAAAGTGATTCCTCTTTAGGTGATATATGGGCTGGAAGGGTGAATGCCTTGGGTGAGGTGGTATGGGTTAAGGAAGTATGTAAAGCTTGGGATGACCAAATAAATCCCAGGATAATCTCAGTGGACACAAATAAGTTTCTAATATACTGGGAAGATTATCGGGATGGAGATTGTGACATTTATGCTTCTCTTGTAGATTCTCTGGGTAATGTGCTGGGGATGAAGGAAGTATGTATGGATTTATTTTATCCTGAATTTGAGATAAGACTACTAAATAAAGGGGTTTTGATAAAGTATTGTATTGAGGGAGGAAACAGAGTTAAGATTTCTGTATACGACATTTTGGGTAGGAGGAGGAAAGAAGTGTTGAATCGGTGGATGGGAAAGGGGGTGCATAAGGTGGAAGTAGATTTTGGAGAGTTATCTTCTGGTGTGTATTTTGTGAGTTTAAAAGTAGGTCAAAAAGTTATTACAAAAAAGATTACATGGATAAAATAGGAGGAAGTATGAGAGGAATAGTGATAATGTTTTTCCTTATTGTTGGCTTTATAGATGCAGATTGGGATGTGAGCATAGCAAATGGGTATCAGTTGTTTCCTAAGGTTGTGTCAGATGGTGCTGGAGGAGTATTTGTGGGATTTTTGGATATGAGGCAGAGAGGAGGAGGACCTGAAACTTCACATGGATATGAGGTATATTTCCAGCACCTTGACGAGAATGGAAACAGATGGTCTCAGGATGTAATGGTATCTGAGCCTAAAGGTGGTGAAAAGCATGGGCATAGGTTGAATCATGTAATATGTGAAGGAGAAGAGGGAAAAGTAATTGTATGTTGGATAAATTATCATGATTTATCCGGTTTCAGCGGTGATCCAAAAGGTATATATTGCCAGAAAGTAAATATAAGTGGGAATTTATGTTGGGATAGAGACGATAATGTAGGTAACGGAATACAACCTATAAAGATAGTGGAAAACATTCTTTTCCCTCCCTCCATCTGCTCTGATGGGGATGGAGGATGTGTGGTGGTGGTAAGAGAAAAAAGATACAATGCTGGTCTGAAAAAGAATGAGTATAGGATAAGGGCATGGAGAATACTTTCGGATGGAACATTCGCAGATGATCCATACTACCCTGGTTGGAACGGAAAAACAGGTATAGAGATTGTCTCCTGGACTACTGAGGTGTTGGGGGACCCGAAGGTGGTTCAAAAGTTTAACTTTTTAGGAAATAAATATAAAATTTTATCAGATAGGAGGTCATTATGAGAAGAATCATTTTATTTTCTCTTTTCCTTGTATCTTTTGGGTTTAGTTGGAATAAAAATGGGACCCCATTGGTGTGTGACCCAGGAGACCAAATAGAACCTATTGTATTAATGCCTCCGGGAAAAGACTATTTTTATCTGGTGTATGTGGATAAAGGAGAAGGAAGTATACAAGGTGAGAGAGTATTGAGTGTAAAAGTAGACTTAAAGAGCGGTGATCTTCTATGGGATACTTCTATTAAGGCTTGTAACTCTGACAGTGGAATGTGGCAACCTGATGCCGTGGTAACAGAGAATGGGGATTTAGTAATTGCTTTTTTAGATGGGAGATTTGGTTATAATAAGTGTAGGCTTTACATCTCTAAAATTAGTGAAGATGGGGAATATAAATGGGGAGCAGATGGAGTACCTGTCTGTACTTTGGATAATGTTGCGGCATACCCCCGGCTTGCCCTCTCCCCTGATGGAGGGTGTTGGGTGGTGTGGAGAGATTATAGACCTGATAGTAGTGGAATATTTGTAAATAGAATAAAAAAAGACGGTACCCCTGTCCAGGAAAATGGAAAATTTATTTTTAGATATGGTTTTTATCCTCTGGTGGTATCCTCTAATAAATGTGCAATAGTGCTGTGGAAAGGGGAAAAAGATGGCATATCCGGCATTTATGGACAAAGGTTTTATCCTGATTTAACTCCCCAGTGGGATTCCGGAGGTAAGCTTATTATATCTTTTTATCAACCTTCTTTAATCCTTGAATCCGAGAGAGAATATCCTTATGCTATTTCTGACCTCAAAGGAGGCGCTATTATTTATTACGATGTGTATGATACTCTGAATTCGGAAAACCCTTATTATACTTTATTCCAAAGGGTAGATTCTCTGGGAAACCTATTATGGAGTGAAATGCCCAAAACTGAAGATGCCTATTATATTGCTTCTGACGATAACTCAGGTGTATTTGTAGTTTGGGGACGCTTACGAAACTGGGATTATAATTATTCAGAAGTCTATGGCACACATATAGATTCCTCTTCCAATTTTTTATGGGAAAATCCCTTATTGATATGGAAGAGTGATTATTGGGATACCACGGAGTATTGGGTATATCCCACAGCTACTCATGATATGCATGGAGGGGCAATAATTACATGGATTGAGTCTACTGAGGATGGAGATGAGTTATGGGGATGCAGAGTAGATTCTTCAGGAGATGTTAAATGGAGTAAAATATTAATAGATGACTATTCTGAAAAAAAATATCCCTTGGTGAAGTCGGTGAGTGATAGTTTATTCCTCATTATTTGGGAGGACTATAGAAGTGAGGATTGTGATATTTATGGCTTAGTGGTTACTCTTAATGGAGAGGTGGTGGGGATAAAAGAGAGTAAAGAGAGCAAAGATTTATTAAGTTTCAATTCCTTGATTACCAATGGCATATTAAAGATAAAAGGTGATTTAGGAAGGGGTATAAGAATAGAGTTATATGATGTTTTGGGCAGGAAGGTAAGGTCTTTTGAGGGGAGGTTCAGAGGTGGTGAGGTATTAATTAATCTTGAGAGGTTTTGTCTCTCGGATGGAGTGTATTTTATTGTTTTGCAAGATAAAAGTTATGTAAAGGTAGGGAAGATAATAAAAATAAGGAGGTAGTATGAGGTATTTAGGGGTATTAGTGGTGTTTATTTCCTTTGGGGTTGCGGATGTAGATGTGTGTAATGCTTCTGGTTTACAATTATTTCCTGAAATTGTTAAATCTGGTTCAAGGGTGTATGCGTGCTGGATAGATAATAGGGACGGTCCTTACGAAGTGTATGTACAGAAGATAACCGAGGATTTGGAGATGGAGTGGGGTAATGGAATAAGAGTATCAAGGACTCCTCATGATTCTTCTGACCATGCGTTATGGAATGGGCATAGACTGCATCAGAAGGTAATTTCTTCAATAAAGGGTTTGGATGAGGGAATAATAGTTACATGGGTGAA
Organism: uncultured bacterium; assembly: GCA_964623485.1. Taxonomy (GTDB): domain Bacteria; phylum Hydrothermota; class Tepidihabitantia; order B3-TA06; family CAYQJV01; genus CAZUTC01. The sequence goes on from CAZUTC010000002.1 coordinate 6,195, forward strand.
TTACCATAGGCTTAAAGGAGGTAAATATAGTCCTGGGATTTACCTGATAAGGATAACATCTTCAGGTATTTTTGACCCTGATTGGCCTGGTAAGGGCGATTCAACACTTTTTATTTCTTCCTCCATTTTCCCTCCCTCCATCTGCTCTGATGGGGATGGAGGATGTGTGGTGGTGGTAAGAGAAAAAAGATACAATGCTGGTCTGAAAAAGAATGAGTGCAGGATAAGGGCAAAGAAATTGGATTCTAAAGGAAGAGATTTTCCTCCTTATGGATGGACAGTAGATGTTGTCTCCTGGACTACTGAGGTTCTGGGAGACCCGAAGGTGGTAAAGGTAGGGAATAAAGTAATGGTTTGTTGGTGCAGTGTGGATGCAATATACCAATCCGAAGGTTCTGATGAGTACACACGCTTTTATGCAAGAACAATCTCTCTTTCCTCTGGAGTTATGAGTAATCCTTTAACCATTGAAAAAAAACATAATAAACCTGATGAAAATGGCGTAGTGAAATATTACTGGGATATCCTTGATTTTGATTTAAAAGCAAGGGATAATGGAACAGTATATGTAGGAGCAAGATGGGCATATAGACAAAAACGAACAGACTTGACATATACTACCAAGGCAAAAGGATTAATGGTGAAACTCTATAAAATATCTCTTGGAAGCAATAATGTTGAAAAGAAGCTGGTAAGTGGATATAACATAAACTATGATGAAGAAATAATTGACAATGCGGTTGTCATGCCTATAGAACAGATGCCCATAAGACCTGCTGTGCTTGCATTAAGAGATGAAGGCGGAGTAATTGTTCACCCAGAAGGAAGAAATTCACCCTCCAATAATAGTGATACCACCAGAACATGGGGTATAAAGGTTGTTTATTTTGAAGAAAATTTAAACCTCTATTCTCCTTACTATTATGGATGGCATGCCCATCTTCCGGATATAATAGGAATCGGGAACAAAAGTATACTGGTATACAGTGAGCATAACTCTTCTGACTTTTCAGGAGATATGGATGCTAAGATAAAGGTATTGAAACTTGATGAGGATGGAAATGATTCCCTTGAATGGCACACCTCCTCCATCACCCCTAAGAGTTCACCAAAAATAATAAAATCTGATGATTCTCACTGTATCATTGTATGGGATGAAAAGAATAGCTCCACTGAATGGGATATAAAAGCAGTAAGGCTAAACATAGAGGATTTATGGTCTGAGTAAGGAGGTGAATATGTTTGTTTTTTTGTATTTATTATATCCTTCTTTCTATCCGATAGGATATTTCTCACATGTGACGGATATAAAAATGTTAACCGAAAATGGGGAAAGAGCAATCATGTTTGTAGAAGCAGGAGATTGGAGTAATCCTGCAGACTCGCTTTATCTTTTTTATATTTATGAAGATAACCATCCCTCTTCATATCTGATGCTGAAGAATCCGTTATATAAAAGGGGTTATTATGAACCTGAAATCTGGAAGTATTACGATGTAATGGATATAAGCGATAATGAAGTGGGGTTCATTACTTCTGAGGAAGATGGACTGTATTTAAGGAGATATGATTTTTCAGGAAATGAATTGTATAGTAAAAGATTAGTTGAAGATGATATAGAAAACACAAAGATAAGAGGATTCAAGGCGGTCTGGTTTGAGGAAATTAATGAGTTCATGCTTATATGGTTTTCAGAAGATACTTTAAAATTGATGCTTTATAATAAGAATGGTGTTCCGAAATTTTCAAAGGTAATTTCTTTTTCTGGAATAGAGACTCAGGGAGTCCTGAGTGCAAATGCCTTGCTTCTGGATGATACTTTTTATATCTTCTGGCATCAAGCAGGATTTAACGCAGTATACTCTCAGAAGATGAATATGAATGGTAAGTTTCTTCTTTCTTCCCCAGTATGGGTGGTAAAAGGCTGGAATACAGGAGAATTTAGGCTCACAATGAATAAAGAAAAAAATATCATACTTATTTCAACTTATGAAAGAACTCAATGCACCAATAGAAGTTTAGAGAGAATATGGGGTCCCGGGGGATTGAGAGAAGGGACCCTTATAGGTTTTACCAGAAATGAAGATGGAATTTATCTTCTCCGGATGGAATACGAAAAGAATCTCATCCCCAAGGGGTGGATTATAGGGAAAGAGCTTATTTGATGAAAGCGGATATATCCAATGGAGAGGTTATGGATACTGTGGAGGTTTTTTATACTTCCCATGGATATAATTATCCATTGGGAGATTGGGGAGAGGAACTGAAGAACATTCACTGGCTTTTTAATTCGCAAAAGGACCTTTGCTTTTTTGTAACCATCTATGATTGGGAAGAGAAAGATTATACTCCCTATTACAAGATATATCTTACAGAGCAAGATTCCCTTCTTTATACTGGATTGGGGAAACCAGTATTTACTGAAAAACCAAAGAAAAATATAAGCATTTTAGCAATAGGAGAAGATGGTTCGGGAGGAGCAGACATGTTACTCCGCAGTGGAGATTCTCTCTTTTATTCTCACATGAATAAAAATGAATTAGAAGGTATAAAAGAAGAAAGTAAATCTCTCTGTTGGGAATCCATTGAAGTATTAGGAGATAAGATTATTGTAAGAGGCATTGGAGCTTACAGAGTAAAGATATACGATGCTTCGGGTAGGATGGTTTACGAAAATAGGTTAATGATAAGAAGAAGAAAAAAGATAAATGTTGATTTTCCTCCAGGGATCTATTTTATTGTTGTGGAAGGTAAAGATAGAGTTTTCAAACACAAACTGTTAAATATAAAATAGGAGGTTAAAATGAAGACCATTAAAATCTTATTTTTATTGTGTCTTTTAATCGGTATTCCACTTATTGCTGATGGATCGGCTGGAAAGCTCCCGGAGATATTTCCAATGGGTTTCTGGGGGATAAAACCACCCAGTGGGAATACCGCACTTATATATTTCCGAAGTGGAGCAACTCTTGGACTTTATCACTGGGAATGCAATGACTTTGCACAGTTTGCAAAAGAAGATAAAGAGAAAAGAAAACTTTCAGTATATAGCTTAAAGTACTGGTCAGATAATAATTATGTGGGAGCATTTTATACTGCTCCAATCACACTCAGTGATAAATATCCAGTACAGTATGACCCGGATAGTATAGAGTTCTGGAGTTGTCTTGCTGAAATAGTTGTGGATAGCTTTAAAACAGAAATCTCAGAAAACTCTCCCTTAGTGTATAATGTGAAGATAACGAATGCAGATCATCACATTGCAAGATGGAGCCCGTTATTTTGGGAAGGAATAAGAAAAATAAATACACTCTTTCACTTGAGTTCTATAAAGACATTTTGTTATCCAGGAACTTTTGATACCAATTTTCTTAACAATAAAGAAGGTAAAGGGTTTGATGCTGCTACAACCATAAACACTGGATGTTATTTTTACTGGTATGTTTCATTGAATGACCCTGATTATTCTTACCAAATACAACGAGCCCTTGGAAGTCTGGTAAATGAAGAGTGGAAGAAATATCAATATTATGAAAACCAAAAAAAGCCCACCCCGGTGAGTATTTTCTATCGCAATACTTCAAAAGGGAGAAAAGTCAATACAGAGTACTGGCCAGAGCTTGGGATCCAATGGAAAGAAAATGATTTAAGAACCATTACAGAACCGGAACTCAGGGTAATTACCTCTTTGGCGGTAACTTATGGAGTTAAAGGAATTACTTTTTATTCCTGGTGTTCTGGATGGGATGAACGTAATGGAATTGTGGATACAGAAGGTAAGCCTTATATGCCTCAGGACTCGGCGGATGCAATTTTTGGAGAAAATGTAGTTACCGCAAACGAAAATAACTCTGTATGGCTGTATTTTTACCATGTTGCCAGTGAACTTGCAGATTATGGAAGAGCATTTAGAGAATTAACATGGGATACCGCATTTTCCTATCCTCTATGGGATGATGGTGAAAATATAGCAACTATTCCACCTGAGAAATTGATTGAAGGGGTAGAAGGTTGGAAAAAAGGAAATCCAGATAAGCCTTTACAGTATGCAGAGATAGGGCTGTTTAAAGATAATCACCACAGAGATTATATAATGGTTGTTAATAGACATTGCCTACACGATGACACATTTTATATAACTTGCTATACTAAGGAAACTGAGCCACAACCTCCGGAGGCTCCTCATAAGTTCTTTGTTGATATGAAGAACTTTAAATACAAGGAGAAACAGTATTATAATGGTAAACCAGGATTCCGTAGTGAATACCAGCCAGGAGAGGGAAAACTCTGGGCAGTTGTAACAGATGCAATCCCCCCTCCAAATAAACCATGGGGAGTATGGGCAATAATAATATTAGAACATAATGGCACAAAATATACCATATACACTCCCTGGGATAGACCGGACTGGCTGGATGAAATAGATAAAAATGCAGAGGTTACTTATACCATTAAAATTGCTGTAAGAGGAGAACTATTCAGACACGGCCCAAGGGCAAAAGATGTGGACTCTGTGGTTGTGGAGTTGTGGGATATTGAAGGAGCAAATGCTAAACTTATAGATAATACATGGAAGAAAGAAAAAGTTTATGAAAATTATGTGCCTGAAAATGTAGAATGGGCTGATGATGAATGCTACCTCTTCACATACATCCCATCCCAAATCAATTCAAAGAAATTTGGACATTCCTATAATGCATATATAAAAGTAAAAGCATACAACTCATTTGGTAGATTGATAGATGAAAAAGTTTTCCCATTTACCCCCTGGTGGTTTGTCCCAGGAAATACAAAACACACATGTCAGAGAAACGATGTAGACCCTGATGGTAAATGGTATATCGCATATACTGAAGAAACAGAGGATACTCCCCGGGTGCATCTTTTCACCTTGGGAAACAATGAGACCATCTCTTCTGGTAAGTTTCCAACACTTGCAGTAAAAGGAGATACCATAGGAGTTGCATTTCTATCAAAGAACTCTGATACAATATACTATACCTATAAGATAGACTCCACATGGTCATCTCCTTATCCTATTGTGAGTTCCTTGCCCCATTCACTCTCTGTTCCAAGAACAGGAGTGTATAAAGACACTGTTTATCTTTCCTACCAGAAGAGAACGGATTTAACATCTTTTTCTAAAATCCTTTCCGAACCAGGGGATAACACAGGGATATACCTTGAGCGCTTTCCCATTACAAAACCTGAGGAAAGGGTTAGCCAAGAGGTTTCAACATGGTACGAGGATATCTCTGATATAGAGCCAAGAGGAGCAGGAATAGGGGTGGATGCCTTTGGGAATGTGTATATGGGATGGAGAGAGAATGATCTGTTAAGATTTGGAGTTATATATCCCTCCGGGGATAAAAGGATATACGGAGGAAACTCTCAACCATTTGATGACCCTATAACCTGTATGCTTTCACCTGGTGGAGGAGGTTCTGGCTTTGTCCCTGGAATACTTTACACTTCCCAAGATAAGCTCATCCTTTCCCTGTTCCATCCAGCAGACACAACTGAGATTTTAAGAGATACCCTTTATGAGGGAAATGAAATAAGAAGTGCAAAATCAGTGGGTGGAGGAGTTGTGTTTGATGAGGCAGGATGCATTAAGTTTCTTAAATGGGATGCAGTGAACAATGGTATATCCGAGGTCACCGAACTTACCCAGGCTCAAAAATCCTCTTATCCATCTATTGATGGAGTCTCTTATATCAAGGATAACACAATTCACAGGGATTATTATCTTATATGGACCGAGGATGTCACCGGAGCCTCTTTCTTGCCCGATTCATTGAAGGAGGATACCCTTTCTATGGTTGCAACCGAGATACTATCATATTCTGGGGATGGTCATGAGGGTTTGATGCCTTATGTGTATCTGAGGGGAGGTTTTGAACCACCTTCAATATTTACCCTACACCGGGATAGTTTTGCAGTATACGGGGATGAGATATACGAAAAGGTGGATATAGGATACGACAGTCTGGTGTATGAGTTTCCTGGCTCAAGACAAAGGATAAGGATGTTTTTTGAGTTTTATACTCCAGATGAAACCTATGAGACATCCGAGGTAAATCTCAAAATAAATGGACTAAATCTTGCAAGTTTCACCATCCAACCCTCTGAGGTGGAAAGGTATGAGTTCTGGATTCCTGATAGTTTATCTCTGGATACTGTCAGGGTGTTTTTAAAGAGGCTTTCTGGAGATTATATACCCTTATCCAGAATGATAGTGGAGAGTTTTGAGATAAGGGATGATGGAGCGAGTTATAGGGGTTATTCTGGGATAAAAGAGGTTAGAGATTATTCTACATTCTCATTCTATTCCTTAACAAATGTTATATCCAAGGGAAATGCTCTGTTTTTCTATACATTGCCTTATGGCACACAGGTTAAGGTGAAGGTTTATGATGTCGGGGGTAGGTTGTTAAGGGTTCTGGAGGATGGATATCAGGAAAAGGGAAGGTATAAGATGGAGTGGGACTTAAGGGATGCCTCCCAGAGAAAAGCTCCAAAAGGTGTATACTTTGTAAGATTTGAAGCAGGAGGTTATAAAAGAACCGAGAAGATTTTAATTACCGAGTAGATTATTTTATAATAAGGGTTACCTTTTCCTTCTCATCCCCTACAGAAACTTCACATACGGGTAGAGAGATTCTTTGAGAAATAAAAAGGGCTATTCTTTCTGCTGTTGGGTTGTCTTTAAAAAAATCTATTTTATTCAGGTCTTTTCTATGAAGGAGTGAAAGCACCTTTTTTAGTTCTTTTCTTACTTTTATAAAATCCCAGCTTATCCCCGTTTCGTCAATTTCTTCTCTTTTTATCTTTACTGTCACCATCCATTGATGCTCATGAGGTTTTTCGTACCCCGGATAGGAAACAAGGCGATGCTTAAACCTTAAGGGCTCTGTGACTGTTACTATAAACACCTAAGTATTTCTTTAAATAGTTTTCTTATTTTATTAAAAAAATCAATGTGATCTCTATAATCAGGGTATGTCCAGGGGAGAGTTTGAAAGCTTCTGTTTTCAAATACAAGGGTCAGTTCTGCCCATACTCCATCTCCCAAATATATCCGATGGGGAGCATGTTTTGTGGATAAGAGTACGAGACTTCCCAGATATAAAAGACCAGGATCAATATTCACCCTCCTTTTACCCTCCTTTGAAAATCTTTCCTCCAGTTTCCGGGTTACCATCTTTACCTGGGCAATGTTTTCAATCTCTCTTATTCCTTCATGAACCACCCATAACCTCTTTATACCTTTTCCCATCTCCTTCTCATAATATGATGAGTAGGTAAATGGTATAACCCTACTTTTTTCTATTATTCTTCCAAAATTTTTTTCAAGAATCTCCTCGGTTCTTTTTCTCATCTCCTCTTCTGTGAAAAGAAGTCCGTTTAAGAGGAGTGACTTTTTCTCATTCACTCTTTCCCTTATCCTCTATTTTGGGAAGTTCATCTAAGGATGAAAGTCCGAAGTATTCCAAAAACCTCTGGGTGGTTATATAAAGGAAGGGGTGTCCTGGTCTTTTATCTCTCCCCTTTATCTTTATAAATCCTCTTTCTAAGAGTTCTTGTAGCACCCATCCAGAATCAACTCCTCTCAGCCTATCTATCTCCGGCTTTGTCACTGGCTGATTGTATGCAACTATTGCAAGAGTTTCAAGCATTGTTTTTGTGAGGAGGTTTTTTCTCCCCTTATGGTCAAACTCTCTCACCCACTTCCCATACTCTGGTCTTGTAACCATTTGGAATCCGTTTCCCACCCTCCTTATCATAAATGCATTTCCCTTCTCTTCATACTCTTTGTTTAAAGATTCTATAACTGTAACAAGATTAGAAAAAGAAAGTCCGGTAATTTTTTTTAATTTGTGTAAAGAGACTGGAGGGGCGGAGGAGAAGAGAACCGCTTCCACCACCCTTTTTATCTCTATCTCCCCTCCTCTATTCTTTTTATGATTATCTTACCCTGTTTCCCATCTGTAAACTTAACAAGATAATGAGGGTAATCCTTTGCATACCAGAAATCAAAATCAAGCGGTCTGCCTATGAGTCTGCTTATCAGTCCTCCCAGTCCGAGGATTCTAAGGCGAAGCCTGTGGGAGGCAATTTTACCAAGGGGAGTAGAAACAGTATCAATTCCTACATACTCTACCGATGCTTTCACGGTCTTATACTCTGGAACATAAAGAGGAATCTCCATCTTTTCAGGATTTTCAAAGTCATAAAACCTAAGGACCTCAAACAGTGTATGCCTATCAAACACCCGGGGATTAGAGACCTCTTTTTTTCTCCCTTCCAAATTCACCTTTATCTTTCCCTTCTCTCTTTTCTCTTTTAGGACAAGCCTTCCCTTTTTATGCTTCTCCACATAAGAGGTATAAAGTGAGTCTTGATATACCTTTACAACAAGAAAGAGATTGCTCTCATCCAGATGTGCCTGGGTGGCACACACAAGACCGTCTTCAAACCATACGCTCCTTAAAATATCCCTTTCTGTTTTCTTTTCATATCCTCGGTACCTTATGGTTTCCTTTCCTTCTATATTAAACATCTTAAAACCCAAAAAAATTAAAAGTATCATCATACCTCCATTAAGAGTTGTTCAAGTTTTTTACATATCTCCCTTTCCTTATCAAGGGATATTCCGCCTCCTTCACCAAGTCTTTTTGAACCCCCACCACCACCTCCAAGCAGTTTACATAGCCTTTTTGCCATACTACCTGCATCTACTTTATCAGAGGCTAATACAAACTCTATCTTCTTATTTTTCTCCAAGAATAAAAAAACCAAAAAATTTGAAAGCTTTTCCTTTATGGAGTCCAGGAGCAGTTTTGTATCCTCCCTTGATTGGGCAGATACCTTTCCGCATATAAAGTTTATCCCGTTTACCTCCTTGAGACTCTTTATGAACTCTTCTCTTTTCAGTTTTGCGAGCTCCTTCAATAGTCTTTCCTTTTCCCTTGTAAGTTCTTCCTCCTTTATCCTCTTTTCTTTTATCTTCTTTATCACATGCTCGTATGGAACCCCAAGTTCTCTTTCTATTTCTTTTAAAAGGCTTCTTATTTTTATCTCTTTTTCTTTTGCTCTTTTCCCTACATATGCCTCTATTCTCCTTATTCCTGCTGCCACTGCTGTCTCTGATATTATCACAAAATCTCCTGTTTCTCCTGTTTTTCTGAGATGGGTGCCAGCACACAGTTCCTTTGAAAAGCCGGGAATTTCCACTACCCTTACTATCTCTCCATACTCCTCTCCAAAGAATGCAAGTACCCCTTCCTTTTTTGCCTTCTCCAGGGTGGTATGGTATTTCTTAATCTCAAGATCCTCTATTATTTTTTCATAAACCATCTCTTCTATTTTTTTTATCTCTTCTTCCTTAAGGGCTCTTGGTGATGTAAAGTCAAAGCGGAGTCTTCCAGGTTCAACCAAGGACCCTTCCTGCCTTGCAATGGGTCCAAGAATACTTCTTAATACTGCATGAAGCATATGGGTTGCAGTATGGGCTCTTTCTATCTCTCTTCTTCTTTCCTTGTCTATCCTTGCATATACCTTAAGATCTTCTATCCTTCCCTTTATTCTTCCCAGCATCACCCGATACGGACCTTCATAGACAGTATCCTCCACAGTTATCTTAAAATTTCTACCCTCTATTATTCCAGTATCTCCGACCTGTCCTCCTGCTTCAGCATAGAAAGGGGTCTTGTTTAAAACCACCGCTATTTTATCTTTTTCTATTCTGTATCTTAAGATTTCTGTCTCTATCTCATCCTTTTCGTATCCTACAAACTCTCCAACCCCCTCTTTTAAAACTATCCAATCTCCTGGCTTCATAAACTGGGATGATTTTTTTGAAAGTGTTCTCTGCCTTTTCATTTCCTCCTCAAACTCCTCAAAATCTATCTCAAACCCTTCCTCCTCCGCCATCTCCTTTGTTAGTTCAAAGGGAAAACCATAGGTATCGTATAGTTTAAATACCTCCTTTCCAGGGATCCTTTTTTTCTCTTTATAGGAGGACACCATTTTTTTAAAAAGAAAGATTCCTGCATCAAGGGTCTTCAAAAATCTTTCCTCCTCGGATCTTATTATAAGGGAAACCACTTCTCTTTTTTCTTCCAGCTCGGGGTAGAAGGGGTGCATAATCTCCACCACTACTCCTGCTGCAAGGTAAAGAACCGGCTTATTAACCCCTATCTTTTTCAGTTCCCTTAATGCTCTTCGTAGTATCTTTCTGAGCACATACCCCCTTTCCTCATTGGAAGGGACCACTCCATCGGTTATTGCAAATGTTAAGGCTCTCACATGGTCTGCCGCGATATACAGAGGTATTCTTGTGTCATCTTTAATCTCAATTCCCATCTTATCTGCAAGATGTTCCACAATAGGGGCAAACAGTTCTGTTTCAAATATGCTCTTTTTATTTTCCAAAACCATGGTTGTTCTTTCAAGTCCCATCCCGGTATCTATTCCTCGGTTTTTTAAAGGAAGCCTTTTCCCGTCGGGTTGCTGATCAAACTGGGGAAACACAATATTCCATATCTCAACAAACCTTTCTCCTTCTGATGCGGGTCCCTTCTCAGGTTCCTTACAAAAGAACTCCTCCCCCATATCATAAAATATCTCGGATGAAGGACCGCATGCTCCGGTTCCTCCTGCAGGACCCCAGAAATTGTCCTCTTCTCCCAGTTTTGTTATTCTTTTTTCATCCACTCCTATCTCGTCTCTCCATATTTTATAAGCCTCTTCATCCTCATAAAAAACAGATACCCAAAGCCTTTCAGCGGGCAATCCAAGAACCTGGGTTACATACTCCCATGCCCATTTCAATGCCTCCTTCTTAAAGTAATCCCCAAAAGAGAAGTTTCCAAGCATCTCAAAAAATGTATTATGCTTTATTGTTTTCCCCACCTCCTCCAAATCGGTCACCCTTAAGCATTTCTGGACACTTGCTGCCCTTCGGTAGGGAGGGTCTATCTCTCCGGACCAGTATGGCTTGAACTGGACCATTCCTGCGGATGTGAAGAGGAGGGTAGGGTCTTTCTGGGGAACCAGGGAAGAACTGGGAACAATAACATGCCCCCTTTCTTTAAAAAAATCAAGAAAACTCTTTCTTATAAACCTTGAATCCATGAAAGACTCTCCTCTATTGCCTCCTGACTGAACCCTTTTTGATAAAGCTTTCTCTTTATCTCAAATACCTCCATATCTTTCAATTCTTCTGTTATCTTTTTTGCAATCTCTTTCTCCTTTTCCCTCCATTTCTCCCATTCTTTTTCTATCTCTTGCTCATTTACCCCTCTTTTTTTAAGTTCAAAAAAAACCGCTCTCTTCCCTTTTTTCCGGAAAACAAGAATTTCTTCTATCCACATGTTTATAAACCTCTCATCATCCAACAGTCCTCTTTGACTTAAGGTTTCCACTACCTTTTTAACAACGGACTCTTCAAAACCCTTTTTTTTCAATCTTTCTTCCATCTCTCTTTTACTTCTTTCCCGGTATCTTAAAAGAATCATTGCGTACTTCTCTGCTTCCTTTTCATCCCTCTGCATAGGGGAATGCAACTTCTCTTATCTTCTTTTCCACCTCCTCCTTGATTGATGGGTTCTCATCAAGGAATCTAATGGCTGCGTCTCTTCCTTGACCCATTCTTTGGTCTTGGTAGGAATACCAGGTACCGGTTTTATCTATTATCTTATATTTTACTCCAAGGTCCACTATCTCTCCGGTTTTTGAGATTCCCTTTCCATACAGTATATCAAACTCAGCCTCCTTGTATGGAGGTGCAAGTTTATTCTTAACAACTTTGACCTTCGTTCTGCTTCCTATGATCTCATCTCCCTTTTTTATAGATGCGATTCTTCTTATCTCCAGCCTTATTGAGGCATGGAATTTTAAAGCAAGTCCTCCTGGGGTGGTTTCCGGGCTTCCAAACATTACACCTATTTTATGTCTTATTTGATTTGTGAAAATCGCACATGTCTTTGACCTATTTATTACTGCTGTGAGTTTTCGGAGAGCCTGAGACATAAGCCTTGCAATCAGCCCTATATGGGCATCTCCCATACTCCCTTCTATCTCTGCTCTTGGGACAAGTGCAGCCACCGAGTCAATAACAAATACATCTATTGCTCCCGCTCTGGTAAGCTCCTCTGCAATCTCAAGTGCCTGCTCTCCGGTATCGGGTTGGGATATCAATAAGTTATCAAGGTCTACTCCCACCGCCCTTGCATAGTTAACATCCAGGGCGTGTTCGGTATCTATAAAGGCTGCGATGCCTTTCTTTTTTTGAACCTCTGCTATAACTTGTAGGGCAAGGGTTGTCTTACCCGAAGCCTCTGGACCAAATATCTCCACCACCCTTCCTCTTGGAACACCTCCAATCCCAAGGGCAATATCAAGACTCAGGGAGCCTGTGGGGATAACATCCATGCTGGGCAGAGCAACCTTCTCTGTGAGTTTCATTATGGTCCCTTTTCCATACCTTTTTTCTATATGTGAGATTGCTCTTTCAAGAGCCTTCTTTTTTTCTATGCTCTCATTTAAATCATCTTTTTTATTTTCCTTCATTTTTTCCCCTTTCCTGCCCTCTTTGAAACAATATGGGCAATTCTTAAAGGTTCTGGAATTTTATGTTTTAAAAATCTCAAAACTATTGCATAGGCTTCATCAACCTCTACCTTAAATCCTGGTGAGACAAATATAACTCCTTTTCCTTCACCTGTTCTAATCGCAACTCCCCTTACCTCCTCTCCCACATGCACATAGGAAAAGCATCCTTTAAATCTTTCTGGAGGCTCAAAACTCCCCACCAAAAGCTCCTTTGCAACCCCAAGGCTTGGCAATCCGGTTATTTCTCCTACAACGGTTGCAAGCCCTCTTTTCTCAGGATGGAGTATTCCATGACCATTACAGAAAAGAACATCAAAGAAGGAGTCAATTTTTGAAAGGGCATTGATAATTAAGGGACCCTCTCTTAAAGAGAATCGAGATGGAATATAGGGGTAGGGAATTAAGGATTCAAACACCCTTTTTACCTTAACCTCGTTCTCATCCATTATCACAACCCCGGTGAATGCTTTTTTATCAGTATAGAACACATCCACACCTGCTACCTTCATTCCACAGTCACACTTTTTGCAAGGTTTCTGGGTTTATCCACATCACACCCTCTTAAAATGGCAGTATGATAGGCAAGGAGCTGAAGAGGCAATGCAATGATCATGGAGGAAAGATACTCCGGGGTCTTTGGTATGGGAATAAACCGGTAAGCCTCTTTTCGGAGCATGGCATCATCCTCATCGCCTATTGCAATCACCTTCCCTCCCCTTGCCTTAACCTCTTTAAGATTTGAAATTATCTTGGTATATGTTGAGTCCCTGGGAGCAATCACAACTACTGGAGTATTTTCATCAACCAAGGATATTGGACCATGCTTCATCTCTCCAGCAGGATATCCGGTAGCATGGATATAGGAAATCTCTTTTAATTTAAGAGCACCCTCCAAGGCAGAGGGATAGTTTATCCCCCTTCCAAGAAAAAGAAAATGGTTTGCATCCTTAAACTCTTTTGCTATCTCCTTTATCCTCTTGTCGGTCTTAATTACTTTTCTCATCTTATCAGGCAGTTGCAGTAACTCCTTTTTCACCTCAAGGTAAAGAGAGGAGGAAAGCCTCTGCTTTATCTTTGCAAGGTAAAGTGAGAATATAAGCAATGCAAAAATTTGAGCAGTGTATGCCTTTGTGGAAGCAACCCCTATCTCAGGTCCGGCATTGATATAGAGTACACTATCTGACTCCCTATCCAGGGATGACCTTTTTACATTTACTATCCCAAGCAATGGGATATTTGTCTCTTTCTTTATGCTTCTTATGGCATTTAAGGTATCGGCTGTTTCCCCGGACTGACTTATAGCAATTAAGAGGTCGTAATTGTTAAAAATAGGTCCTCTTGTAAAGTATTCAGATGCTATCTCCACCTCGGTATGAATACCTGCAAAATTCTCTATATAATACCTCCCCACCAGACCTGCATGGTAGGAGGTACCGCATGCCTCTATAATTATCCTCTCGATTCTTTTTAAATCCTCAGGAGAGAGTTTAATCCCCTGTCCTAAGAAGAATCTTCCATTCTTTATTCTTAACCTGATGTTTTCCTCAAGAACCTCTGGCTGTTCCATTATCTCCTTTCTCATAAAGTTTGGATACCTCTTCTTTGTCACTGCAATATCCTTTATCTGAATGGGCTGAATCTTAGCCTCCTTTTTCTTCCCATCAAAGGTGTATATCTTAACAGGATTTCCTTGTTCCAAATCACATACTTCTCCATCCTCCATTACTATCATTCTTTTACATACTCCAACCAGTGCAAGGGGATCTGAAGCAAGAGCATACTCTTTTCTTCCTATCCCTATTATTAAAGGACTCCCTTTCTTTACTCCAACTATCCTTTTAGGATGCTCTGTGGATATAAACACTGCAGCAAAGCTCCCTTCAAGCTCCTTCACTGTTTTTATCACAGCCTTAAGAAAGTCTCCTTTATAGTGGTCTTCCAAAAGGTGAACCACCACCTCTGAGTCAGTATCTGATTTAAACCGATGTCCCTTTTTTAAAAGTCTCTCTTTAATCTCTCTATAGTTTTCTATTATTCCATTATGGACAATTGCAAATCGCTGGGTACAGTCGGTAAATGGGTGGGCATTCTCCTCGGTCACCTCTCCATGGGTAGCCCACCTCGTATGTCCTATTCCTGCATTTCCGGTAACCCCCTTTCCATCAAGCCTTCCCATAAGGTTCTGTAACCTTCCAACCACCTTTTCTATTTTTATCTTGTGTTCTTCAGTAATAATTGCGATACCACAGGAGTCATAGCCTCGGTACTCCAATCTTTCAAGCCCTACAAGAATAACCGATTGTATATCCTTATTTCCAGTGTATCCCACTATTCCACACATATCTTTTTTATCCTTTTATCTTGTTCTTTTACAAAACCCTCATCCCCTCCCTCTATTATGATTCTTGTCACAGGTTCTGTGTTGGAGTTTCTTATATGGATAAAGTAATCCTCTCCTTTTATCCACAATCCATCCTCTTCAGAGTACTCCTTAAAATCCAAGGAGGAAAGCATCTTCTCTTTCAACCTTTTTAACTTTTTAATTCTTGGAATCTTCTTTTTCACCATATAAAAGTGTGGTAAGGAGTCTATAACATCCTTTAAACTTCCAAATTTTCTTTTCAGAGAGAGCATGAACGCCATAGCGAGAATTCCATCCCGAGTTTTATTGAATTCATACATAATAAAACCACCGTTTCCCTCTCCACCTATCTTTATATTCTCCTTTTCCATCATTTTGACAATGTTTGCCTCTCCCACTGGTGCTCTTTTTACCTTTACTTTGTATCTCTCTGCTATCTCATCCCCAAGCATGGAGGTAGAGTAATTCACCACTGCGTCGGTTTTTTCATGCTCAAGGAAGAAAAGAAAACAGAGAGGGAATGTATACTCTTCTCCTACAGCCCTTCCTTCCTCATCCACCAATGAAATCCTATCACCATCCGGGTCAAAGGCAAACCCAATTTCTGCCTCCTTATTTTTAACTATTTTTTCAAGCTCTTTAAGATTGGAGGGGACTGGTTCAGGACCTCTCTTAAAATCTCCGGAGGGTTCTTCATTTACCATTATCACTTCAAATCCCATTTCCTCTGCCACTCGTTTTGCCTCGTACCCTGCGGCTCCATTCCCAGGGTCTATTGCTACCTTTATCCTTTTCCCCTCTTTAATTACTAAAGAATTTTCCACCACTGCTTCTGCATGAAGTGATGCACCATGGAAAAAGAGTTCAAAACCTGATGTTTTGTGTTTCTTCTCAGGGGTCTTTTTGAGAGCCTCCATCTCCTCTGGATAAAGAAATCTTGCTTCTCTGTGTATAAACTTCATCCCGTTCCATTCCGGAGGATTATGACTTGCAGTGACAACAATACCTCCTGATGTTCCGAGTGCTTTTGTGAGATATACGGTCCCAGGGGTTGAAATGACACCTGCAGAGTAAACCTCTGCCCCGGAGTTAAGAAGCGAAAGCAGAGATGCTCCATAAAAAAGGTTCCCGGTTTTTCTTGTATCTCTTCCTATAACAAA
This sequence comes from uncultured bacterium, assembly GCA_964623485.1. GTDB lineage: Bacteria > Hydrothermota > Tepidihabitantia > B3-TA06 > CAYQJV01 > CAZUTC01. The sequence continues at coordinate 22,335 of CAZUTC010000002.1, forward strand.
TATACTACCATTTGTATAATTCTTAAACTTCAAAGACCACCTTTTGTAATCCTCTATATCAAGGTCCTTTCCTGCTATTCCTCTTATTCCTGAAACCGATATCATCTGCATTATACAATTTTAATTACAACTTCCAATATGTCAAATTGATGCTTTCCCCATATATTGACTTTTATAAAAGAATGGGTAAATTTAAATATGCTTTTATGGTTTTTATTCTCAAAGGTCATCATAATAGAGCCTGAAGATAAATGTGAGATATATCTCGTGGATATGAATATAGCAAAGTTCTATCCTGATTGGGAGCTGGCATACGACTCAGTCCCCCAGGGATTTCGCACCTCCCATGGATGCCTGGACCTTATAAAATGGTATGCTTTCTATGAAGCAAAACTCATCTTTCCACTTTATAAAAATTTTGGAGCAAGATACTTTTACAAAAGGATCGATGATTATGGTATAAACTATTATCAACACAGGATTGAACCCTATCTAAGATTTAAAAATCTTTGGTTGTTTTTGGAAGCAGTCCCCTATTTTTATAAATACAATGATGAGGCAGGAATAGGAATAGGATACATCAAGAACTGGCTAAATTATATAGAGTTTTTCTTCATTCTTAAAGATTTTGATAGAAACTTTGCCTCCCGATTCACAGAGGAGGGAGAGGAGTTGATGCTGTATTCCCAAATTCCCTTTAGATTTGAGATAAAGGCAAGAAAGGTTTCAGAAAGGATAAGACTCAAACTAAACCACACCTTTACAACCCTTGGGAAAAGAGTATACAAAAATCCCATAAATTACATTACAGAAAGATTCGACTCTATATGGAGCAGCACTACCGTTGAGTTTTCCCCGTTCAGGAATATATGGATTGGAGTTCTTTTCAACTGCCGAAGAGAACAAAGGGTTTTCAACCAGTTTACCCCTGAAAAAAAGATAAAATATGATACCCTATTTTCCTATTATCTTGAGCCTTTTTTATCTTTAGAGAATAAAAAAAATAAAGTTATCTTTGAATATACCCTTCTTCCCAAGAATCACCTCACAGATACCTCCTCCTATATAAGGAACTGGAGAGGTATAAACATAAAGTATAGAAGGGACATCTCCTCAATTTTTAAATTCTGGGTAGGTTACCAGAGAAGTTGGAGAAAAAGAATATACAATGGGGAGGAGGTGGAGGACAAGAGAAAAAAACAGTCAAGACTTATCTTCTCCATAGAGTTTACATTTAAAAATGGCACAAGGCTCATACTTCATGAGGGGATAGAGATGGATGGTTCTATAGAATACCGACTAAAACATCCTCACAACCATACATATATTTTATTATCCAGCCCGATAAGGAGCTTCTGATGCGTATAATTCGCTTTGAGAATATAGACTCAACTCAGGAGCATGCAAAGAGAGTGAAGATACCTCCTCCCTTTGTGGTGGTTTCAAAGAAACAGCTGAATGGAAAAGGGAGATTTGGAAGGCAGTGGTTCTCTCCAGAAGGAGGATTATGGATGACCTATGTGGAGAAATCAAAAAAATTAAGACATCCAGGAATCCCCCTTGGAGTATCCATCGCCATTACCAGATACTTAGAAAAGGAAAAAATTAAGACCAAAATAAAGCCCCCAAATGATGTATATACAAAAAATGGAAAGATGGGAGGAATACTTGTTGAATTCTCCGGGGAAAACATTTTCATAGGAGTTGGACTTAATGTCAATTTAGAATACTTTCCCTCTTATATAAATGCGACATCCATGTATATTGAAACAGGAAAAAAATATGATATTGAGGAGGTAATGTATGGGGTGATAGATGAGATAAAGAGCTTTTTAAAGACCTTTAAAGATAAGGGATTTTCTTACTTCCTAAAAGAGATAAAGGAAAAAACATCTATAATAGGAGAGAATGTAAAAATAGAAACATCTGACCGGTGGTTTGAGGGAACAATAAATGATATAGATGAAAAAGGAAATCTTGCCCTAACCTCAAATCATGGTAAACCATTTACCGTAAATTTGGAGGAGGTGGTTAAGATATTATGAACATAGGAATAATAATAGGAAACAGTTCTGTAAAGATAGCAGGGTTTGAAAATAATTCAATAAAGAAGAGATTTGCAATATCTGCTCAGAAGGAACATACCCCCGATGAGATATATTTAATCTTCGAACTCTTTGGACTCACCCATGCAGATGATGCAATAATGGCATCGGTGGTTCCCTCCCTTTCTCCTATCTATGAAAAGGTGCTTCGCACCAAGTTTGGGATTGATAATCCATTAAGAGTATCATGGAGTCTAAACACCGGAGTATCCACAGAATACAAAGCCCCGGAAACAATGGGAGAGGACAGAATTGCAAACATTGTGGGAGCATTCCATGAGTTCAAAAAAAATATTGTGGTTATTGATTTTGGAACCGCAACAACTGTGGATATTATCACCGAGGATGGGAAACATCTCGGAGGGATAATCGCCCCTGGAATAAAAGAAAGCCTTGAAAATCTCATTCAAAAGACATCTAAGCTTTTCCATGTGGAGATAGAAAGACCGAAAAGCTTTCTGGGAAGAAACACCCAGGAATGCATGGTCTCAGGCATCTACCTTTTAACTGTAGGGTTTATAGAATCAGTAAAGGCTGCAATAAAAAGGGAAACAAGAAAGGATTTTGTGTTTATAGCCACTGGAGGACTTGCTGAAAAAATCTCCTCAGTAGCCCCTGCAGTGGATGCCCTTGACCCTGACCTGGGAATAAAGGGACTGATACATATCTATCGGTTGAACCGGTGAAGGAGATAGTAACAGAAGCACCAGAAGAGACAGTTAAATTAGGAATAAAAATAGGCAAACTCTTAAAAGAGAATGATATTGTGGGATTGTATGGAGAACTTGGAGCAGGTAAAACTCTCCTTATAAAAGGAATTGTAAAAGGAGCAGGAATTTCAGAAGAGGCAAAGAGCCCAAGTTTTACCATAATAACAACATACCGAAATAAAAAGACAGTTTATCATATAGACCTTTACCGAATAGAAGAAAAAGACCTGAAAAGCATAGATTTCTATGATTTTTTGCAATCCCCGGCAATAGTGGTAATAGAATGGGCTGAAAAGGCTGAGAATTTACTCCCACCAGATACAATAAAAATAAGGATAAATATACTCTCAGAAAATAAAAGAAGGTTTCAAATAGAAGGATGGATAGAGAAGTTTATTTAGGGATAGAAACAAGCACAAAATTCTCATCTGTTGCAATTATAGAGGAGGAAAAAACTCTCTCAGAGTATAGCATGTATACCCCCTCAAACCATAATGAAAAGATATTTTTAATGCTTGAGGCAGTGATGGAACATACCGAGTTAAAGTATGATGAAATAAAGGGGATAGGGGTTTCTGCGGGTCCCGGGATGTTCACCTCCCTTAGAACCGGCATATCCATTGCAAAAACTCTTGCCTTTATTAAAGAAATACCCATTAAAGCGATAAACACTTTGGATGCAATTCAGGCGGTTTTAAAAATACAGGCTCCGGTTATAGTAATAATTCCTGCTGGAAAAGGGGAGGTTTATGCAGGGTTTTATCAGAATGAAGAAAAAAAGTATCTCATACTTAAGCCAGAAAAAATAAAGGACCATGTAAAGAAAAAAACCTATATAACAGGTCCAGCAGTTATTCAGTGTCTTCCTTTTTTTGAAAAAGAGAAAAACATTAGTATAATAACTCCCCCGATACTCTTTCCCCCTGCATCGGTTGTTGCATTTCTTGCAAAAGAAAGGATAAAAAAAGAGGGTTCAGACGATGTTTTTGAACTGGAACCTTTCTATCTCAGGCCAACCGATGCTGAAATACATAGAGATAAAAAGAGCAACCGAAGATAAAATAAACGAGATTTATGAAATAGAAAAAGAATCCTTTAAATTCCCCTGGTCAAAAGATATATTCTTTTACGAAATGAAAAACAGTAAAGTTTTATTCTACATTGCAGAAATTAAAAAAAGGATTGCAGGCTACATCATTGCCCAGGAAATGGGAGACGAACTGCATATTTTAAATCTTGCAGTAAAAAAAGAAGAAAGAAAAAAAGGAGTTGCCACATCCTTAATAAAGAAGTTAGAAGAGGAGGCGATAAATAAAAACTTCCGGGTATTTTATCTGGAGGTAAGAGTCTCAAATATCCCTGCGATAAAATTTTATAAAAAAATGGGATTTAAGATTGCCTATACAAGAAAAGGATACTATCAGGATGGAGAGGATGCATATGTGATGGTAAAATTTATTTAGGTATAACTTATACAAACTCTATATCCTCCCCTTTTTCAACTATTATTCCATTATAAAGAAAATCAACCTGCCGGAATAAAACATGCATATCGAACTCTGTTATTGCTGATACCCCATCTTTGGGTATGATTATCTTGTACCCTAAAAGACTTGCCGTTCCCACGGTATGCAGGACGCATATGTTTGCCACGGTTCCGGTCACCACAAGATTCTTTATTTTAAAAAGCCTTAAAAGATGGTCGAGGGGAGTTCCAAAAAATGCATCATAGCGGAGCTTCTTTATTCTATGTTCGTTCTCAAGAGGCTTAAGTTCCTCTATTATTTCTGCTCCCCATGTATCCTTCTCTGCATGTTTTCCCCATATTTCAAACTCATAATCTTCTGGGTCATGCCAGTCCTGGGTAAAAAATACCTTCACCTTGTTTTCTCTTGCTCTATCAAGCAACCTCTTAATAGGGGATACTGTACCCTCTGCGTTAGAAACCACAAGTCTTCCTCCCTTCTTTACAAAATCATTCTGCATATCCACTATCAAAAGAGCAGTTTTATCCTTTTTTAATTTTATACCTTCTCTTATTTTATATTCTGGAATTTCTACTTGCATCATCTCCTCCTTTTTAAAATTATAATCCGCAATCCTTAAAAAATCAATTTGACATTTTTATTTTGGTATGTATATTGATTTATGCGTGTAATGGTTATTGGAAAAGGTGGAAGAGAACATGCAATTGTCTGGAAACTTGCTCAATCCTCTTCAGTAAAAAAAATATATGCATTGCCTGGCAATGCAGGAATAAATGAGATAGCAGAACCGGTGAATATTTCTCCCTCAGACATTCCCGGGATAATAGAGGCAGCAGACTCATTATCTCCTTCCCTTGTGGTTGTGGGTCCTGAAGAGCCCCTATTTCTTGGAGTAACAGATGCTCTCTCGGAAAAACATTTTCTGGTTTTCGGTCCCACCAAAAAGGCATCCCTTTTGGAGAGGGAAAAGGCATTTGCAAAGAGGTTTATGGCAAAGTATAAAATACCCACAGCTCCCTTCGAGATATTCAATAACCCCAACAAAGCAAAGGATTATATAAAAACTAAAAAAACTCCTCTGGTAGTTAAGGCCTCAGGACCTGCTTTTGGAAAGGGCTCAAAGGTATGCTTCAGCCAAACAGAGGCTCGGAATGCAGTCGAAGACATAATGATAAGGAAAATCTTTGGAGCCTCCGGGAGTACCGTGGTGATAGAGGATTACTTGGAAGGAGAAGAGGCTTCGGTTATGATACTCACCGACGGGAAAAACTATACCCCTTTACTCTGCTCTCAGGACCACAAAAGAGCATATGACCGGGACAGGGGACCCAATACTGGAGGAATGGGTGCCTATGCTCCTATCCCTCTTGTGGATGAAGACACCTGGAGAAACATCCAAAAAAGGATAATAGAGCCTTTGTTTGAAGGACTTGAAAAAGAAGGTATTCTCTTTAAAGGAATCCTGTATTTAGGTTTGATGATAAATGAAAAAAACCCATTTGTCCTTGAGTTCAATGTAAGGTTTGGAGACCCAGAGACCCAGCCCGTGCTTTTTCTTTTAAAATCCGACCTTTTCTCGCTTTTGTATGAAGCATCCTCTGGTAATCTATCAACCAAAAAAATCGAATGGGAGAAGGGATATGCAGTATGCACGGTTCTTGCGTCAGGGGGTTATCCTGGAAGATATGAGAAGGGTAAAAAAATAACTATAGGAGAGATAGAGGATGATGTATATATATTCCATGCAGGCACAAAGAAAATAGATGAGGAATTATTTACCGATGGTGGAAGGGTAATGGGGGTGACTGCAAAGGCTTCTACCCTTGAAGAGGCAAAAAATAAAGTATACCGAAACATTCAAAAAATTTATTTTGAAAACATGCATTATAGAAGAGATATAGCTGATAAAGGAATAAGGAGGTTACATGGAGTTTAAGGTTGCAGTTGTTGCAGGTTCAAAAAGTGATGAGAAGTATGTAAAAATAGCAGAGGAGGTATTGAAGGAGAAAAATATAAGTTATGAAACGGTTTTCCTTTCAGCCCATAGAGAACCGGAAAAGACAAGAAAGTTCGCATTAGAGGCAGAAAAAAAGGGCTTTAATCTCATAATAGCAATTGCTGGATATTCTGCCCATCTCCCTGGGTTTCTTGCCTCCTTCTCCTCCCTTCCAGTGATAGGGGTTCCTATCCCATCCTCTCCTCTTTTTGGACTTGACTCTCTTTTATCAATGGTCCAGATGCCTAAGGGAGTTCCAGTCGCAGTGATGTCTGTGGGAGAAGCGGGAGCAAAGAATGCAGCACTGTTTGCAGAAAGAGTTAAAGCTCTCTTTGACTCAGGATAGTAAAACCATAAAAAAAATCTCTGCCATTCTAAAAAAAGGAGACTGTATAATCGTCCCAACCGATACAGTATACGGTCTGTTATGCCTTGCTACAAAGGAATCCTTAAGAAAAATTCAAGAGATTAAAAAAAGACCCCTTAATAAACCTGTGGCAATATATCTCTCCTCTAAGAAAAAAATCAAAGAGGTTGCATATATCAAAAACTGTGCAGAAGAAAAGATAATAGAAAAACTCATGCCAGGAAGGATAACTCTTGTTCTTCAAAAGAGGAAGGATTTTGACTATCCATGGGAAAAGGTAGGAATAAGGGTTCCCTTAAGCAGTTGGTTAAGAAAACTAACCCAAGAAGTAAGAATGCCTCTTTATGCAACCTCTGCGAATATCTCAGGAAAGGAGATGGAGGAGGAAGAAATGGTAAGTTTTTTTAAGGATAAAGTCTCCTTTATTAAAAAGGGAAAGGTTTACCCGGTTCCCTCAACAGTTCTTGAGGTAGCAGATGATAAAATTGTTGTAAAGAGAGAGGGGGTGGTATCCATATGGGAGATAAAGAGAAAGACAGGGGAAAAGGTTGTATATCCTGAAAACTATTTCCCCTCTCTGCTCGTGGTGTGCACTGGAAACACATGCAGAAGCCCCATGGCATACGGGTTCTTTAAAAAACTACTCCCTAAAATAAAAGTAGAAACCGCAGGTATTAGGGCATTCCCCGGGGACTCTCCCTCCCCCAATGCAGTAAAGGTGATGGAGGAAAAGGGAATAGACATCAGAAGGCATCTGTCCAAAAGAATTACAGAAGATAAGGTTAAAAAAAGCTCTCTTATTCTTGTGATGGAGAGAATGCATTACTCTTATATTATAAAAAAATGGGAATGGGCAAAAAGTAAGACATTCATGCTTTCCGGCTTTCCTTTTCCATATCCTAAGGGGAAAAACATACAAGACCCTATCGGTGGAAGCATCAACTTTTATCGGAGGATAAGAAATATAATAGAAAGATGCTGCATTCGGGTCTCAGAGGAGTTCAATAAAGTTATAAGTAGTTAAGTAATTATTTAATAAACCTTAGTAAAGACAACCTGCTGCTCCCGCTCCAAAAGCTCCTAAGGTTCCAACTCCCAAGAAAAACAGACCTTCAAGGGAAAAACCAAATATAACCTTTTTTGTTTCATGGTTTAAGGGGATTCCCACTTCTATCAATAGCCCGGTTGGTAAAAAAAGCTGACTCTCTATACTTCCCTTCTCCTCTTTGTAAACATGAAACCCAGCGTAAAGGGTTATATCTGTAAATGGTTTACTCTCGTTTCGGTAGTATGAGTCAAAAATCATTCGTGGATGATAAAAAATTTTTAATCCAGAATAAAAGGCAGATGTTTCCGTAACATCTTTTATAAAAGAAAGGGAGATTTCAGGAGATACAAGAATATCGGGGAATGTAAGATGTATCTCTGTCTCAGCATAAAGCATGGGAATAAATCTCGTACCCACATAAAAACCTGCCGAAGAGTTTTGGGAGAGCTGACCCTTCAATCCAATTCTAAACCTATTATTCACCCCTATATCCAGCTTTGCTCCTCCGGAGAAGGAAATTCTGCTTTCCCCAATACTATCTCCTTTTATTTTCTCTGCGTAAGAGAAGTATGCAGGAACAGTAACATAGTTTATGAGGTCTATATCTCCTGGGATTATACTTCTTGTATTACAGAAAAGCCCGTAAGTTGTGAATAATAAATATATCATTTTCCCTCCTTTCTCTTAACTATTACATCTACATAACAAGGAAGTATATCCGGAATGGAATAACTCCTCCATTCCCATGGCCAGATCACATCGTCTATTATCATTGATAAAAGCCGTATTTTAAATACTGCCTTTCCATAAAAATCTTGGGGAGCTGTATAATAACTGTCCATTTGAAGTACTATTAAAGAATCAATAAAAATTTCAAGGGATGTCTCTGTTGTATCTTGGGGAGGAATTTCTACATACCATTCCTCCCACTCATACCATACACCATATATACTATTTCCTGTAATTATTTCAATATCTGCCCCTTCTGTCTCCCATCCTTCATCTCCGGTATTTATAATTCTCAAAGGAATACTTAAAGAGTTTTCTACAAGATATGAAAAATCCCATGCTGTATCACCTTTTGTTGGGATCTCAAAATATACTGGATTCTCAATGGGTTCAACAATTATAACCCACTTTTCGGAACTTCCACACCCTGAAAAAATGACCATTAAAATAACCCAAACTATCCTTTTCATTTCCTTATCCTCAATTTTAAAACATTTTGCTCTTCTAACTCCTCTTCTCCTTCCTTTTGATATACATAACAATTTATTTTAATCCCTCCGGATGTTTTTACTTCAAAGTTATTGTCATAATCCAGTTTTTTAGCATCGTGATTGGTAATAGAAATCTGTATCCTTTGGCTTTCCTTCTCAAAAGGAGCCAAAGCAATGGGAGGATGAAAAGAGAAGTTTTTAACAACTTCATAAGCAGGGGTGAAAAACTCCCCATAAAAAATGGAAACGTGGGTGTTACCTCTATTCTCAAATTTAAGGGTCACCGTTAAAGTATCCGCAGAGTAAATTGAATCGGGAGAATCCCATCCATTAGAGGAGTCACTATCCGGGTCGGGAATATGAAATTCAAGAACAGAGGGAGAGGAGGTAACCAATATCTCGGTTTTATATTCCACTTTGTATTCACAGGTATTAAATAACAGGGGAATAATCAAAACCATTTTTTTCATACCCACCTCACATCAAAAAGAGAAAAACGGGATAAAGCACTCCCTCCAATGCAATGCCAAATATTATATTTTTATGCTTCTGGGTGGCAGAGAAGCCTGTCTCCAGCATGAGTCCCCGGGGTATAAAGTAATCTAAAAATTTCTTTCTTTGTAGATTGAACCTCATATAAAATCCAGCACACAAAAGAATCTCTAATTTTGAACTTATAATTTTTTCTGAAAGAAAGTATCCGTTGTATTCTTTATACCCTATTCCAAGGTACATTCTTGGATAGTAAAATCCTCTAATTCCTCCATAGAAGGAGGTATTTTTTGAGATATCAATCCCTGTTCCTAAGAAAGCCTGGGCTGTGAACAACAGATTCTCAAAGGTAAATCCTGAGGATAGATTTAATAACCCTTTTAATTTTTCTCCTTTAACAACCCAAATCCCTGCTCCTCCCCAGGGATTCATTGAGAACACAGTCTCAATTCCCATCCCCAGATAATCTGAAAGAGAAACAGTAACCTTTACTCCTGCTTCTCTGTTCAACATGGTTATCCCCTCTGCATCTGCCATTATCTTCTCCTCATAGGATAGATAGGCAGGGTAGGTTCCATACACAATAATACCTATATCTCCTTTCTGAGGAAGTTTTGGATTAATAAATACTCCATAATAGAGAAAAATAATATAAATCATTTTTCCTCCTTTACATTTTAAATTTTATTTTTATAGTTTTATTTGTCAAATAAAGTTTTATCTAAGTTAAAAGAGTCTCTGCTATATTATATATCCTTTATCTCTTAGATTTACAATTCTTACCGGAAAAAGAAATCTTTAAAATAAATACCTTACCGCTATCCCTATCTGTTCCACTCCAATAAAGGCTCTGGAAGAGTAAAGGAGTTCATCTCCATGGTATATATATCCTAAATCTTCATGATACCAGAGAAACTTTCCATTTGCTGAAAAGCCAGAAATCTCACCTCCTCTTAAAAATACTTCTATGCCAATCTTTTTAAATCTCTTTAAGATTCCTATCCTGATAGAAATATCCTTTGAAACAAATCTCATTGTGGAGTCATTTATCTTTACTCTCAACCACGAGACCCATATATCAAACCCTGTTTTTAACGAAAATTCTTTAAGAGAGGAGTATATTCCAATATAAAATGGGAGCATCAAAAATCTCCATTCTTCTTTTATTTTTTCTTCTTTTCTGGTAAAAATTCCTTGGGCTTCATTAAAATAAAACCCTGTGGAGACATAATAAAAGATATCCTCCCTTGGATAGAGTTCTAATTCTGGGCATATCATAAACTCTTTAAAATTCTCAAACTTTCCATACCATCCATTTTCCTCTGCCCTTTTTTCAAGAAATAGAAGATGCTTATTAAAACATGAAAAATCAAAAAATCCAAGAGAGCCTCCAAATGAGAGGGATATTGAAAATAGAAAAGAAATCATGGATTAATCGGATATAGAAATGTCTCACCTGTACCCGGAAATATTAAAAGATAGGCATCTTCTCCTACAGCGATTTTCAACTCCTTAAAATCTTCTGGCTCATCGGACACAATTAATCCGTATGAAATATTTTTCTCTTTGCTATCTTTTACCTCTTTAAGAATCTCAAAATACTCCCCAAAATCACCGAGAGCCAGTATCCCATCTTTAATTCCTTTTATATCGTATAATTCTTTCCCCTCAAAAAATATCTTCCATCCATCATTCTCTCTCCTTAATACTTTATTTTCTTCAAGCAGATACATATTTCCTTGTTTATCAAAAGCCACTGCTTTCAATTTTTTTAAGGAGTTATACACAATGTCTTCTTGAGGGTAGAGGGTATATAATCTCTTCTGGGTAAGTAGGTATAGAGTATCATTCCGCTTAAGCAAAGATAAAATATTTGGGGTAGAAAAAAATGTATCAAAGGAGTTTCCCCGGTTATAGCTCACAAAAACCTTCTCCCAGGATGCAATGAAAAATGTATCAGGATTTTTAAAAGGGATTGAAACAGAAACTGCCTGCTCCGGAATTACAAAGGTATCTACTTTGTTTTCTTTCCGGTTTATGATAAAGCCGGTATCCAAGTCATTACATAAAATCAAATAAGAATCCTGGAAATCAAAGCATGTAAATGAGGCATCTGGGTTTTGATTTTTAAAGACCGCTTTACTTTCTGGAAAAACAAGAGAATGCAATACAGTATCTTCCATTATAAGAAACTCCCCTACACTTCCCTTTAAAATCTGGACTGTATTAGGGTATCTCAATTTGGTATCTACCCAGAACTTATCAAACACATCTCCCAATGGCTTTGGCGCTCCAGCGGGTTTCTCACAAAAGA
>CAZUTC010000003.1:0-12731 GCA_964623485.1 uncultured bacterium
TTCCTAAAAATAATCTATCTGTCTTTGTGTTGTGAGGAGGAACATGGGTTACGAAAATTCTTAAAAAATTTTTTCCTTTAAAATCCTCTTCAATACATTGCAAAAATCCTTCTATCTCCTCCTCTGAATACTCCTGGGGAGTTGAAAATGGAGATATGTTTCCACCTCCTATTCCTCCTATCATAACCTCCCGGATGATAATTGTTTTTTTAAAAATACTTATATTTCTTTCTTCAAGATAACTATTTACATCCAACCTATCACAGTTTCCGGGTACTGCTAAAATCTTTATATCCTTTTCCAGCAAAGGTTCTATTATATCCTTTGCCTGCTCCTTTCCCCCGAAATTTGTGATATCTCCTGCAAGTATAATCAAATCTGCATCTTTAACCTTGTTTTCAGGAATGCTTCTTCCGTGAAGATCACTAAAAACCTTCACCCTCATTTTCTAAAGAACTTCTCAACAAAAAACCTTCCGTAAGAGTAAAGAGAAAGTATGATAAGAGCTATCACGGCATAATTCATAATCCTTACAATTCCCTGATAATTTAGTATACCTGCCCCGAGAAGTACTGCAAATGCCACGCCGGTGGCTCTCCCTATATTATTTGATGTAGGGATAAGTCTTATCTTGGTAAACATAAGAATAAGGGCACACACTACTATTATTAAGTCCCTGGAAAATATTGTTATTACAGCATACCAGGGAATTCTTTCTTTATAGGCAAGAAGAAAGGCAATGGCATTTACAGATATCTTATCCACCGCGGGGTCAAGTATTTTGCCCAACAAAGAAACCTGCTCAAATTTTCTTGCAATGTATCCATCCACTGCATCTGAAAGAAATGCAAAAAGAAAAATAACAAATGCAATTTTGTTCTTTTCTATTGCAACAAAATATATAATAAAAGAAAGCATAAAAAGCCTAAAAAGAGAAAGGAGATTAGGTATTGTAATTACCTTTTTACTTTCTCTCAAGCAGCTCCTTTGCATGAGAGATTGTTGTGGGAGTTATTTTTTCTCCACCGAGCATCCGTGCTATCTCCTTTACTCTTTCTTTTTCATTTAGTCTCTCTATTCTGGTTACAGTGGTCTTCCCATCGGTTGTCTTTGTAACTCTAAAATGAGTATCTGCAAATCTCGCTATCTGAGGAAGATGGGTTATCACTATCACCTGTTTGTGTTTTGAAATCTCTTTTAACTTTCTCCCCACAATATCTGCGGTTTTACCCCCTATTCCAACATCTATCTCGTCAAAGATAAGCACAGAAACCATATCCCTATAGGATAGTACACTCTTTATTGCAAGCATTATCCGTGATAACTCTCCACCAGATATAACAAAAGATAAAGGTTTTGGCTTTATCCCTGGATTTGCAGAAAATATAAATCTAACTCTTTCCTTTCCTTTCTCATCTATCTCCTTTTCCTCAAACTCTATCTCAAATACTGCATTGGAAAGCCCCAGAAGAGAAAGCTCTTTTTTGACATTCATGACCAGTTCGGCTGCCTTTTTTCTTCTATTTTCGGATATCTTTTCTGCAATTTCATTTACCTCTTTTTTAGCCTTCTCTATTTCTTCTCCAAGCATTTTTATTTCATCTCTATTTACCTCCACTGAACTTAATCTCCTTTCTAACTCCTCTGCGTACTCCAGTATGCTCTTCTCATCCCTATTGTACTTCTTCATAAGTCTTTCAAGTAAAAAGAGTCTGGATTCTATCTCATCCAGTTTCTCTTCTGAAAAATCTATTCTATCCTTGTAATCTGTCATCTCTCTCCATATCTCATCAATCTCAGCCTCTATATAGGAAAGTTTTTCAAAATTTTTTTTCATTTCGGGATCCTTTTCACACAACTGGGAAAAAAACTGTTTTAATTTTGCTATGTTCTCAACCAAAGACCCCTCCCTTTCTGAAAGCAGTGCTATAATTGCAGAAGATATTTCGTATCTTTTTTCTGCGGTTGCGAGTAATTCCCTTTGTTTTTTTAGCTCTTCATACTCTCCTGGCCTCAAGGATGCATCCTTTATCTCCTTTAATTGATATTCATAAAACTCTTTCTCTTTTTCAATTCTTTCTATCTCTTTTCGGAGCTCTTCTATTCTTCTTTCTTTTTCATTTAAATCTTTTAATTTCTCTGAAAGTTTTTTTAAAAGATTTTGATTATTACAGAAAACATCCAGAACCTCCCTTTGGTTATCTTCCTTTAAAAGAAACTGGTGTTCATGTTGTCCATGAATATCAACCAACACCTCTCCCACGGTTCCAATTAAAGAAAGGTTTGCAGATAGTCCATTTATGTAACCTGAAACCCTTTTTTGGGAAGTTTTTCTTCGTAGAGAAATCTGAGCCTCTTCTATCTCTATCCCCTTTGATTTCAAAAATGAAAACAGTTCCGAAGAAAGTATAAACTCTCCTTCAACAACCATTTCCTTATCTTTATTCATAGCCATCCAGTCCTTATATCTTCCTCCTAAGAGAAATTCAAGAGCACCTATTATAATTGACTTTCCTGCTCCTGTTTCTCCGGTAATAACATTGAGCCCTTTTTCAAACTCTATCTCAGTTTCATCTATTATTGCAAAGTTGCGTACATAAAACCTCCTTATCATCTTCCCCCCCAGTTCATCTTCTTTTTCAATATGTCAAAGTATGAAACAGAGGCAGGCATTATTATTTTTGCTCGGTATCCCGATTTCTTTATCTTAATGGATTGGGGTTTCTTAATACTTCTGCGTTCCTGTCCATCCACCATCATTATGGCTTCTTCTGTTTTTCCAGAGAGTCCTATCTCCAGTTTTGCATTTGGGGAGAGCACAATAGGTCTTGCAGTGAGAGAATGAGGAGAGATGGGGGTAAGAGCAATGCAGTCCAGCATTGGAAATAGTATCGGACCTCCAGCTGCAAGGGAGTATGCGGTAGACCCGGTAGGGGTGGAAACAACCAGCCCATCTCCAGTAAATCTGGAAAGAAACTCTCCATCAACCTTTGTCTCCAGTTCCATTGTTCTCGCCTGGGGTCCCATGTTTATTGCACAGTCGTTTAAGGCATGAAGTTTTTCCTTTTTGTAACTTATCTCAAGAAGCATTCTCTCCTCTATTCTAAAATTGAGATTTTTTAGGTCATTTAATGCCTCCTTTATTTTAGAGGAAGGAAAAGCAGTTAAAAAGCCAAGCCCTCCAAGATTTATTCCCATTACAGGTATCCTTCTTTTAAATACAGTTCTCACAGCTCTTAACATTGTCCCATCCCCTCCCAAGGCAAGCACATACTGAGACTCAAGAGGATCATCCACTATCTCTACTTTTTCCCTTCTACTCCATTCTCTTATACTCTTTATTGTTTCCTCTACATTTTTCTTCTTAGGATTATATATGATTCCTACTCTCATCTTTGTGCAAATAAAAATCTTATGTTACCCGAAAGGTCCCGTTGGATTTCAAACTCTTTATAGTTCTCTTTTTTTAAACTTCTTTTTATACCCTCCAGATTCCTCTCTGTAATCTCCATGGCGAGCAATCCCTTTTCTTTAAGTAAATGCTTTGCCCCCTTTATTATTTCTTTTATCACCTTTACCCCATCCTTTCCTCCATCCAATGCAGTCTTTGACTCATAATTCCTTACAGAGTTAGAAAGCTTGGATAATTCATCCTCAGGGATATAAGGAGGATTGGATACCACAAGGTCAAATTTATTTTTAAGGTTTCTTATCCCAGGTATGGAAAATAGGGATGCTTTATAAATTTTTATCCTTTTTTGTAACCCAAATTTTTTTATGTTTTTTAAAGCGGTTTTATAAGATCTCTCATCTATTTCGGTGGCAAAAATATTTGCATTTTTAAAATTCCTTGCCAAGGCAATGGATATACATCCTGTCCCGGTTCCAACCTCAAAAATAAGAAAGGGATTTTTAAGCATTTTAAATATCTTCTCAACCAGCTCTTCGGTTTCTGGTCTTGGAATAAAAACTCCTCTATCAATGAACAGCTCCAGTCCCATAAACCAGCATCTTTTAACCAGGTATTCCAAGGGCTCTCCATCCTCTACCCTTTTTTCTATCTCATAAACCTTGGAGGGAAATCTTATGCCCTCTACAATTATCTTTTCTTTTGGAATCTTAAGAACCACTGAAGTTATGAAAACTCTCTTATTAAAATCCATACCCTTCCATCTCTTTTTCAAGTAACATCGAATGGAGTTCAAAAAGGTCTCCATCCATCACATCAGAAAGATTGTATAAGCTTACATTTATTCTGTGGTCTGTCACTCTGTTCTGGGGAAAGTTGTATGTTCTTATCTTCTCGCTTCTTTCTCCGGTTTTTATCTGTTGCTTCCTCTCCCTCAGCAACTTTTCCTCCTCCTCTTTCCTGTATTTTTCCTTAAGCCTTGCATAAAGTATTCTCAAAGCCTTGGCTCGGTTCTGATGTTGAGACCTTTCATCTTGGCAGGATACAACAATTCCTGTGGGTATATGGGTTATTCTCACAGCCGAATCAGTCACATTCACATGTTGACCTCCGTGGCCTGAGGCTCTGAAAACCTCCATCTTTAAATCCTCTGGTCTTATATTGACATCCTTTTCCTCTGCTTCAGGAAGCACAGCTACGGTTGCTGTAGATGTATGTATTCTTCCTCCCGTCTCCGTAACGGGTATTCTCTGGACCCGGTGAACCCCTGATTCAAACCTCATATATTTAAACACCTCTTTATTCTTAATAAAAAATATTATTTCTTTAAATCCTCCTATCTCAGATGGAGACATGGATAAAACCTCATACTTCCAGTTCCTTTTCTCTATGTATTTAACATACATTCTAAACAGGTCTGCGGCGAATAAGGAAGCCTCATCTCCTCCTGCAGCAGCTCTTATCTCCACTATACAGTTCTTACTCCATCTCGGATCCTTAGGAATGAGTGCCTCTTTTAACTTTTTCTTTCTATCCTCTCTTAGCCTTTGGAGTCTTTCCGCTTCATTTTTTAAAAATCTTATCATCTCGGGATCCTTTTCCTGGGAAAGTAGTTCTTCTGTATCTTTTATCTCTTTTTCGATACGCTCCAGTTCCTCGTTTATTTTTAGGACCTCTTCTATCTCTCCATACCTTAATGAGAGTTGCTTGATCTTTTCCGGATTTAATAAAGGTCTACTCATCTCCTGCTCCAGTCTTTTTTTCTCCTTTTTCAAAGCCTCTATCTTCTCTTTCATTCTTTGAGAGGCATAAGACCGCATGTCTCTTCCTCCGGACAGTATCCCAAGTGAATGCATTTGGGTTGTAACAACTCTGCTAAAAAGGGCTCTATTTTTTTAATCTCTTCCTTCATCTTTGTAATTAACTGTCTTATCTCCCACTGTGCCCTGAGACAAAGCCTTTCTTTTGATATCACCATCATCTCCCTTAGATTTAAGGTCATCACAAGATTAGTCTGTACGGCTTGAGGCAAAATGAACCGCGCATCCTCTTTTGGAATCTCTTTTGAAAGTTTTTGATAAACTTCTTTTGCCTCTTGCAAAATTTTCTCAAATCTTTTTTTTGCATTCTTCTTCACAGAAGGGGGTATTACAAAAGGCTCTTTGCTCATATCCACATATCTTTGGCTTTGCTGAGCATAACTTGCTATTCGGTGCCTTACCAATTGGTGAGAACATGTCCTTGATATCCCGGAGATCGCGAAGGTAAAAAAACAATGCTCGAATATGGAATGGTGTCCCTCTTTATATATCTTCTTGAGAAGTTTTATCTCTTTCTCTTTGGAGGTATCATCCTTCCATATGGTTTGGGGGGTTTTCTGGGAGGTGCAGGTCTTTGCTGCAGTATACATAACCTTTAAACAATCGGGAGTCCATGCCAAAAGAGAGACTTCCAAAATTATACTCTAAATCTATCCTTTAACTCAAGATACTTAAGATACTCATTAAGTTCCTGTATATTTCTTATTTTGTAAGTGCCGTCAGGCTCTTTGGAAATCATCCCAGCATTTTCAAGTCTTTTTAATTGCTCCTCCACTTTTGATATATCTACCGATGTAATCTCTGCTATTTTTTCTGGCATCTCTCCTTTCAACAAAACATCCTGAGTCTCCCCTGTTTCCTCAGCTCTATTTATAAGATACTTAATTATTCTGTGTTCATTGTTCCTTATGCTTAAATATTTTAGTTTTTCATCGCATATTCTTAATCTCTTTGTTAAGACCTCCATAACATAGGCGATCAATGGATTTTCATTTATCTTTGCTGTGAAAGAATCTTTATCAATTATTAATAGGTCTGTATCCTCTATTGCAGTGGCGGTGGCAGATCTTGGACTTCCATCTATTAAAGCCATCTCTCCAAAGAAATCACCATCCTTCAGAATTGCAAGGACCTTTTCGTGAGCCTCTTCTCCCTTTGAGATCTTCACCTTACCCTTTCTTATAAAATACATTTCTTCACCAATATCACCTTCTTTAAAAATCATCTCACCTTTTGGCACATGCCTTTCATATCTTGGCTTTTTTTCCCACATAAATTTCCTCCTTTAAATAGAGGTTAAGCAAATTCTTCAAATTGTCAAGAAAACTGCTCATCGAGCACCTTTATTTCTCTTCTTTTCTTTGGTTTGTTTTCTTTCTTTTAAAACTGCCTGGGCTGCTGCAAGCCTTGCTATTGGTACCCGATAAGGAGAGCAGCTTACATAGTCCAGACCGATGCGATGACAGAACTCTATGGACCTTGGGTCTCCCCCATGTTCTCCACATATTCCCACTTCCAATTTAGGATTTGCCTTTTTACCTCTTTCGAGCCCTATTTTAACCAGTTCTCCCACACCTCTCTGGTCAAGGGTTTGAAATGGATCGTCTTCAAGAATTCCTTCTTCGATGTAGTCTGGTAGAAACTTCGCAATGTCGTCCCTTGAGAACCCAAAGGTAGTCTGAGTTAAATCATTTGTCCCGTAGGAGAAAAATTCAGCCACCTTTGCTATCTCATCTGCAGTGAGTGCTGCCCTGGGTATCTCTATCATAGTTCCCACCATATATTTTATCTTAAATCCATATTTATGGAAAACTTCCTTAGCGACTCTATCCACTATCTCCTTTTGTTTCTCAAGCTCTTTCACATGGCTTAGAACTGGAATCATTATTTCAGGGATAACCTTTTTACCTTCTTTTTTTACCTCACATGCTGCCTCAAGGACTGCTCTTGCTTGCATTTCGGTAATTTCTGGATATGTAATTCCCAATCTTACTCCTCTGTGTCCCAGCATTGGATTTGCCTCATGAAGTTTTTTAACCGTCTCCTTTATCTTTTCAACTGGGACCCCCATCTCCTCTGCAACCTCCTTCATTGTCTCTTCATCTTGGGGTAGAAACTCATGAAGAGGTGGGTCAAGGGTTCTTATTATGACCGGAAGCCCATCCATTACTCTGAAAAGTCCTATAAAATCTTTTTTCTGCATTGGAAGAAGTTTTGAAAGTGCCTTTCTCCTTTCTTCCTCAGTATCTGCAAGAATCATCTCTCTCATAGCTCCTATTCTGTCCTTTCCAAAGAACATATGTTCTGTTCTGCATAATCCTATACCTTCTGCTCCATATCTCCTTGCAATCTGAGCATCCCGGGGCATATCTGCATTCGTCCTTACGCCGAGCCTCCTTATCTTATCTGCCCATTTTAAAAGGGTATCAAGTTCCCTTGTTATGGTAGGCTGGATTGTGGGTACTCTTCCCAATATTACCTCTCCTGCAGAACCATCTATTGTAATAACTTCTCCTTCCTTTATTATATTACCCTTCACTCTGAACTCTTTCCTATCATAATCTATTTCAATATCCTCTGCTCCAACCACGCAGGGCTTTCCCATCCCTCTTGCCACCACAGCAGCATGGGATGTCATACCTCCGGTTGCTGTTAAGAATCCCTTTGCCTTTGCCATTCCACCAACATCATCTGCAGAGGTCTGGTGCCTCACGAGAATGACATCCTTTCCCTCTTCTGTTTTTTTAATGGCATCTTCTGCAAAGAACACCACTTCTCCAGTGGCAGCTCCGGGTGATGCAGGGAGTCCTTTGGTAAGAGGTGTGTACTTGGCTTTAGGGTCAATCATAGGATGTAATAGCTGGTCAATCTGTTCAGGAGTTACTCTCATCACTGCTTCCTCCTTGGGTATTAATCCCTCTCTTACCATGTCAACTGCAATCTTTACTGCTGCAAGGGCTGTTCTTTTACCGGTTCTTGTCTGCAGAATCCATAATCTTCCTCTTTCAATTGTAAACTCCACATCCTGCATATCCCGATAATGGGCTTCGAGCTTTTTAAATACATTCTCAAGCTCTCTGTAAACCTTGGGCATCTCTTTTTTCAGCTCTTCAATTGGTTTTGGAGTCCTAACACCCGCCACAACATCTTCACCCTGAGCATTGGGCAGATACTCTCCGTATCTTTTTCTTTCTCCGGTGGATGGGTCCCTGGTAAAGGCAACACCTGTAGCACTATCTTCACCCATGTTTCCAAAGACCATCGCCTGAATGTTTACTGCAGTTCCCCATGTGTCGGGTATGTGATATATCTTCCGGTAATCAATTGCTCTGGGAGTATTCCAAGATTCATACACGGCCCCTATTGCTCTCCACAACTGCTTCTTCGGATCCTGAGGGAAATCCTCTCCTATATGTTTTTTATATATCTCTTTGTATCTTTTTATCACCTTTTTGAGTCCCTCAGGAGGAACCTCATAATCGTATGTAACTTTACACTCCTTTTTTACTTCTTCAAAAATCTCCTCAAACTCTTTCCTGGGGATTCCCATAACAACATCCGAAAACATCTCTATCAATCTTCGGTAAGAATCCAAAGCAAATCTTTCATTCTGGGTAGCCTCACAAAGTCCCTTTACTGCTTCATCATTTAATCCAAGATTTAAAATAGTATCCATCATCCCAGGCATTGAAACTCTTGCTCCAGAACGAACCGAAACCAGCAAAGGATTTCTTCTATCTCCAAATTTTTTACCTGTTATCCTCTCAATATAGGCTATTCCTTCTCTCACCTCTCTTCGAAGCTGGGCTGGGAACCTTTTTTTCTTTAAATACTGCATACACAACTCTGCTGTAATGGTAAATCCAGGAGGAACTGGGATTCCTACATTGGTCATTTCAGCGAGGTTTGCTCCTTTACCTCCCAAAATATCACGCATCTTTGCAGAACCATCCGCCTTCTTCCCTCCAAACCGATAAATATATTTATATTTTGGCATTATCTACCTCCTTTCACCGCTTGAAAAACAGGTTAAGAATAAGGGTTAAAAAAAGTGATAAAAGAAGCATGGAAACGATGGGAATAAAAATTACTACTCCATCCTTCTTTACTAAGATATCCCCCGGAAGCCTAAAAAAACCTATCTTAGGCAAAACCACAAGAATCAAACCCATAAAAATAAGCCCAATTCCTGCGATTATTAGCATCATACCCAGGGATTTCATGTTAAATTGATTATAATTAACAACTCCTAAAAGTCAAATAAACTATCAAATAAAAATCAATGCAAGTAGAAAAGCCACTGCAAGGGAAATGATAGTAGGAGTTATAAGTACTTTAAAAAAATCCTTAAGCTTTGCATTAAAAAACTCTAAGGAAACGGAAACGCATGGATGAACTGGAGAAATCATATACCCCATAAAAATAGAGAAAAACATTATTGTAAATGTAAAAGAAGACATAGAGTTTACCCCATACTTTGCATAATAAATGGGAAGGATAATAGAGACCGGAACCTGAACTCTTCCTGTTATAAACCCCAGACAGGCTCCTCCTCCCACAATTATAAATATCTTTGAAAAGGATAACTCCGCTAAAACCTTCGAAGCCTCGGATGCCTTAAATATATGTAGAAAAAGAAACATTCCTATTATTATTAATGAAAATCTCCAAGGTTTTGTCTTTCTAAACAGTTTTTTTAGATCTTTCAATTCCAAATGAGTAAAAAAGAATACAATAAAAAGACTCCCGGATATTCCAATTACCAAGGGTATTTCAGGTAAAATCCTGGGAAACAATGTTATAGAAAAAAAATGAAAAATAGGAGCAAAAAGAACTGCTGAAAATGGAAGTATGAGTTTTTTAAAATTGAAGGTATAATGGTTTATTGCTCTCTTTATTCCCTTTAAAAGAAAAAAATAACCAAGAGAAAACAGCAGAATAAATCCAGGAATAAGATAAAACACTGCTTTATAAAGATTTATACCCGCCATCTTCGTTGTTGCAAGTAGTGCTCCCAGAGGATATACTAACACTACAATATGTCTGAACCACACATTGATCGCAGTTTTTCTACCTGGGGAGAGTTTCTCTCCCCCTTTTTCAATAAGGGGAGCAGAAAGTAGGGCTCCTCCAGGCATTGGCAACATTCCAAACATACCGGGAGTAAAAATTAAAAACAATTTTTTATTTACCCGAAGATTCTCAACGAGAACATCAATCAATCTGGATTCCTCCATTGCCCCTCCTATTAGAGGTATCAATCCCACTCCAAAGGCAAGAAGAAGAATAGAAGGCTCTCTCAATGTTCTGAATATTTCATAACCCATTTTTTCAAGAGGAAGAGTAAATATTCCAAGGATTAAAGCCCCTACAATAAGAGAAAGCCAAAGAGTTTTACGGGCTATGAGAACAAGAAATCCAAAGGATAAAAAAAGTCCTAACCAAACAAGTTCACTCAATTACTACCCGAAATCTTTCTACCTTTAATTTTTCTTCTCTTACCCCGGTTAAAATACTAGATAACATAATCCGTCCATAACGAATCCTCCATCCTCCATATTCTTTGATAGGACTATACTTTCTTACCTCATATTTTTTAAGTTTTTCTAAAGGTATTCTACAGAAGGAAAGATGAAAGTGGAAAAACCGAATGCATATACCGCCATCTCTTCCCCAAATCCAAGGCTGACGAAACTTCTGAACTTCTCCAAAAAATAAAGTAGTATTATCTTTTCTCATTCTTTCCTCCTCTCCGGGTAGTTTCATAAAAAACCTTTATCATTATTTTTGCCTTTCTAAATATATCCTTAAACACTAAAAAGTCAACATTATCGATTATTTGGTCTAAAAGGCAGTAATAAATTTTGTCGACAAAAAATTAGTGAAAAATCCAATTATGGAAAAAATTTAAAAGGGAGTAAAAATAAGGAGAAAAATGATGGGTTTAGCATGCATTGCAGTATGCGTTATGAATTACTCCTGTGTGGAGGGAGATGAATGGCTGGAAGAACGAGGCATCCGCATGTGGGGAAGATGGAATAGTGATGGAGAGGATGGATTATCGCTGGAAATGGAGGATAGATACTGTTAAATTCAATGTGACCCTGTATGATATCTCCATTACTTTGATTATAAAATTGTGTGAAATTTATTGTAAATAAAACAATGCGAAAATATATGATTTATATATAGTTTGATGTAACCCGTGATAAGAGAAGAATGGTATGAGTGGTCTCTAATTTTAGCCATTTTAACCTAAGGGGATTTTTATCACTCATTCCCCCCCTTTCATTCTTTACGAGTATAAATAGACCTCTACCACCAAGAAAATGCATTTAATTGCCTGCATAAACTACATTGGCTAAATTTTTTGTTAAAGCCTACTTTTTAAAAGAGCTAAAATTCCCGAGAAAAAGGATAAAGTTTACAGAATCTCTCTCAATTATAATAAAGATAAATACTGTCTGTACTGCCTTTTACTACAACCAATTTTCTTTTTTCACGATCAAAATTTTAGTGTAAAAATGAAAAATATCACTATCCATAATTGCCTTAAGTATTAAATAACTTTTAACTTACGAAGCATTTATTTCCTTAACTCTATCCTTTAACCTCTCCACCGTAATTCTTCCCCAAATAAAAGATACCAAGGATGCAGTAAAATTACCCAATACAATACCCCACCATACACCAACAATTCCAAATTTTAATGAAACTCCAAATAAATAACTGTTCTAAATATGGTAACCACCAGGGCATTTCGCAATGCTTTGACCAAGTCTCCTGAAATATGAACCGCTTCCTTTGAATAGGTAAAAAGATAAGAGAGTTGAGGAGCAAGAAACATCACCAGAACCGCAATTCCAAGCTCTATGGAGAACCCAAATTTTATGGCATAAAAATATCCCTTTTAATTTGTTAACATGGCAATTCCAAGTAATGGCACAAATTCCAAACATCGTTACTCTCCAAGCACTGGTAAACACTGCAATTCCATCAGTTCCCCCTGCTTTAACAATAATAATATTTAAAACAAACATAGTAAAAGACATGGAAAGCTGAGCAAATGAAGATGGAACACCCACTCTAAGAATTTCTTTTACTATTTTAAATTAAATTTAAAAGGAATAAAGCGGATATCCACATAGGTATCCCTTTTGATAAAAACCAGAAACTCATTAAACCAGAACTAACGCATATTGATAAAAGAGTTGCCCAGGCAGCTCCTACCACACCCATTTCCATTTTGAAATAAACAGAGGGTCTAAAATAATATTTAATCCTGACCCCAGAACCATGGCATACATATATAATTACCATGAATACCGGAAAGAACAAACCAATTGAAGTTAAAGCATCTGAACCCAATCCAGCCACCCAAACTCCATCCCCCAATGTTATAAAATGACTGAACCAACATGGCTATTATCATTGGACATGAAAGCTTAATTACTGCCTTTTTTTGGATCCCCGAGTAAGGTTTAACTCCCTTAGTTACCCTC
>CAZUTC010000003.1:12741-32863 GCA_964623485.1 uncultured bacterium
AACTTTTTATAAATTTATCTTTTTATCCAAGGATTCTATAATTAATTTTTTCTCAGTGGTTTTTATCTCCTCCTTTCCTCTTTTCACTTTACCTGCTTCAAAAAATATTACAGCTCCTATTATAATACCCTGGGTTATCACAATTATAGAAGGTATTAAGTCATAGAAAACTGCTCCTTCCACAATCCCCACAAGTACCGAAAGCAGTGCATAAAGCCCACCTGCTATTCTAAGCCATGTCCTTGCACCACGACTAAGGGGGTATTCTGCATAACATATAACACCATTTGTCGCATCAATCACACCCCGGTATGTGCCTCCTTTGTATCTATATACTATCTCATAAAATGGATAGTAAATCATTCCCTCTTTCTTAATTTCTATCTCTGGAGAACCCGATATGTTAAATCTCCTTGCATCTTCATATGACATCTCCCTACCTATCTCATATGCTCTTTTCTTTATAACCTCTTCAGGGAGCTCTGCATCGTATATCTCTCCTTCTATCTCCTCTGCTTTGTAGTATATTTTTCCTTTCACTGGAAACCTATAATCTTTTATGAACTCTTTAAACCATACCTTATCCGTGGCAATTATTCCTCTTGTGTCCTTCTCTATTATTTCGGGAGTGAGGGATGATTTTATGTCGTAAATGTAAAGAGGAATATAATGAAGTTTTATGTTCTTAGGGGTAAATTCAACCTTCATATCATCTGGAATTCCAAACCTATTTAACAGAAACCACTGGAATTTTGAAAATCCAGTGCTTTCATCATAGGAAACCGGGAAAAAAAGTTTTTCTTGGGAGAGATCCTCTGCAACCAAGGAGGCATTACAGTAAGGACATGATACAGCAACTGCATTTTTAGGAATGCTTAAAGGAGCTCTGCATTCAGGACAGAAAAAGTTCTTATTTCCACATACTTCACATAAGACAGGTTCTTCCTTATACTCAATTTTATTTCCACAACTACATATTATAATGCTCATTTTCTTTCTATCCTCACACTTTTTGATATGTTTTTTGCAAGTTTATATGCTATTCCAAGAACAATTACAATCCCTACTCCTGCTGCAAACAGTGCTTTATAACCATTTCTTACTCCCTCTGCAAAGAAAACTCCAAGTTTCCATATAACTCCAGAAAGAGAACCAAGGAGTATAGCTCCAAGAAAATAAAGAATCCTGTGTCTTGTAAACACAGGCTCCATTGTAGCTATTACCTGACCCTTTGCTCCCTCTATACTGGAACGATATGAGCCTCCCTTAAACCGATATAAAACTGTCCAAAGAGGATAAAGAATTATCCTTTTATTTCCCATAACAAGGGAACATGAAAACTTTGTAAATTTTTCAACTCCTCGGTTTTTCTTTATCTTCTCTGCAAGCTCATCCAGAAATTCATCCTTCACCATCTCTTCTGCTGTATTCTCTGTAATATCTACTGACATAACAGGTAAAGAGATATCCTTCCAGTTTATATCTTTAAATTTTAAAAATTTATGCTTGAAGAGATGAGGACCAATATAGGCAAGTCCAAACTCATGGGCATATTTTCTTGCAAGCACAGGAAAGTCTCCTTTTATATCTATTTTACCTTCCAAGTGAACCCTTACTCTTCTCTTACCTCTTTGTTCATATCTATAGCCTTCCCATTCTCCCTTTGCCTCTACAGAAGATACATAAAAGGGAACATACACTCCCGAAACCTCCACAATGTCGTAATGCTTACCTCTCATATCTCTGTCGTGTTCCATTCTGTTTTTAAAGGCATTTATAACTTGGTTTTTTGAGATTGTGGGAACAATATATATTGGAGTATTTTCAATATCCTTTGCAAGATATGTCTCCCCACAGTACTCACATACATTTAATAAAGAGTCGGGAGATATATCTATAGGGGCATTGCAGTTACTACATTTGAGAGATAAAAACTGCATAAACCTCCCTTTTATTTATTTTCTTCCACCTTCTTTCCACAGACTGGGCAGAACTTTGCATCCAAAGGAACTTCATGACCATCCGGACATTTTTTGAAAAGTGCAGCGCCACAGGTGGGACAGAATTTGGAACCCTCTGGCACCTCATGACCATTTGGACATGTTTTAACCAGTTTTGCACCACAGTGAGGGCAGAACTTTGAATCCTTGGGTATTTCCTTCTTACAAGATGGACAGGAAATCATAGAAACCCCTGTTTTTGGAGGAGTAACCTTCGGAGCAGGACCCATCATACCAGGAATTATAGCCATTCCTGCTCCAAGTGCAGCCCCTGGAGATTTACCAAGCTCCTTTGAAACATCCTCCAAGGTTTCCATCTGTAATACATAACCTGCTGCCTCGGGCCCCATCTTCTGCAACCAGAATATTCTATCCCTCCATTCATCAGTGGTATCAAGCCCTTCAAACTTTACATCCAGCAGTTCCAAACCTATATTTGAAAAATCATCCTGAAGAGATGCCTTTGTCGCAAGACTCATCTTCTCCAATCCAGACATTATTGCAACAATAGGAGTTTCCCCTATCTTTTTCAAAAAAGACTCATTGAAATACCCTCTAATAAACTTATTGAAATCCTTTGTCTCAAAAACATTTCTTCCGCCAACAACCTCATTCACAAATTGATTGGGCTCTTTAACTTTAAACCAGAAAGCTCCATAAAAGCTGACAGGGGCAAGCTCCTTTGACATTCCTTTCCCACCAAACTGACCTTGAAACTGCCTTAAGGATATAAATATCACAGTTGCCTTAAAAGGAGACTTCTCATAACCCATCACAGTCTTAAGCACCCCAGTAAGCAAAGGAAGATTCATAGTTGTTATCATATGTCTTCCAGCAGTAAAAACATCATACGCCTTTCCGTCTCTGAAAAAAACCGCTGCCTCAAACTCCCTCACAACAATTTGAGAACCCCATCCTATCTCTTCATTAGGATGTTTCCAGATAATATCCTTCTCATCTGGATTCACCCATTCAATAACTTCTGCCATTTACTCCTCCTTTATTTTCCAAAAATTATTTCTCTCATTTAATTTATCCTCTATCTCATCAAGTGTTTTAACAAGCGCATCATAAAGGTTTTCTTTTTTATCTTCAAGTAATCTCTCAATCTCTTCTGCATATTCAATCAGTGTTTTATCCAAGTTCAATATCTTTCCCAGTTCTTCCTCCTTTACTTTTATTCTATCAAAAAGTCCTTCATATCCTGCAACTGCGGTTCTTATTCTTGTTGAGAGGCTGTTCATTCTTTTAATTATCTTATCAAGCCTATCAATTGGAATCGGGAAGTTTCCTGAGAGCGCATCCTCCATGGATAGTCTGAGTTTCTCTTCGCATTTTTTTAAGATACTGTGTATATGGTTTCTTACGAGCCTATCATCCTCTCTTAAGAGTTCCTTTTGTTTATATCCCTTAAAACCCGGGATTTTAAGCATTATCTTTTCAAGCCATCTTAACTCTTCTCCCATTTTTCCTCCTTTTATGTTAGAAAGCTACCTTATTAATTATATAAATCTCTTATATTTTGTCAATAAATATTTAAAGTTTTTGTAGGATTTTTTTGATCTCTTGAATTTCTCCTTCTATCTTTTCAATACTATAGTTATAAAAATCAATAAGCTGGCTTCTTTTTTTGCGATCTTATCTTTCGCTCGAACATGAAAAAACCCAAAGGGATAAGTATAATAACTCCAACAGCTATTATTCTGGTAAATTGCTGCAAAGACAGCAGCAACTCCTCCCAGGACACTTTGAATAATTTTACTTAGTTTCTCAAGCATAAATTCCAATCTTTGAAGAATGGTTTTCAACTTGTGTATATAAGGATGGCATAAACCCCTTCTCGTTGATTTATAAAGGAAATAAATTCAAAAAGATTTAATCTTTTAATCTCCAGTCCCATGGAAGATGCTTTTTCTTCTCAGAACTCTCTTTAAGTTTAGAAACATCTTTTTCAAATTCCTGCATCCGTTTGAGAGAATGATTTATATAACGCTGATAGAATGAAGCATTTGCAACCAGTCCAACAAAATGTTCTTCCAATTTCTTGTTTTTGACCAAAAAGATATATTTATCAAAAATGAATAAACCTATCCCATCAGAAAACATATAAAAATTAATGGTAAAGGGAATTTGCTCCTTTCTCTAAAATATCCTTTGCTTAACAGAATTTTCACCTAAAAATGGAACATAGATTTTCATTTATAAATCAAGGGTTTCAAGATGTTTGACGAGTTTTTTAAAAGGAATCCATACTTGCTTCCCGGTATTCATATCCCTAAGCAATGCCTCCTTTTTATCTATTTCATCTTCACCTATTATTAATACATATCTTGCACCTAATCTATCTGCCTTTTTAAGTTTGCTGGATAACTTCTTTAAAGAGTAATCCACAAGAGAGTTTATATTCTTTTCTCTTATTTTTTTTAAAAAATCTAAAGCTATTTTTATAGCTTCTTCTCCTAAGGGAATTATGTATAAAAAATTCTTTTCTTTATACTCTATCCCTTCTGAGGCAAGAATTACTCTCTCTTCTCCAAAGGCAAAACCTATTGCAGGAGTCGGATTTCCTCCCAGTTCACAAAACATATTGTCGTATCTTCCTCCTGCAAGAACAGTATTTTGGGCTCCGAGTTTATTTGATTTTATTTCAAAAACAGTCCTTGTATAGTAATCAAGTCCTCTTACAAGTTTAGGATTCAAGAAAAATTCAATTCCTAAAAAAGAAAGTGCCTTTTTCACCCCCTCAAAATGGCTCTTGCACTCCTCACAGAGATACTGGGTGATTTTGGGAGATTTTTCATATACTTTCTGACAAGAGGATTTTTTGCAATCGAAAACTCTTAATGGATTTGTCGAAAGTCTTCTCTTGCAGTCGTCACATAGCTTATCCCTTTTATCCTCTAAATATTTTAATAAATTTTTTTTGAACTCCTCTCTGCAACCCGGACATCCCACGCTATTTATCTCTACCTTTAAATCCTTAACATTCAAAGTTTCAAGTATTTTCTTCCCGATGTATATGAGTTCTGCATCTACTTCTGGTTCCTTCTCCCCCACTACTTCCACTCCTATCTGATAATGCTCTCTTAACCTCCCTTTTTGAGGTCTTTCCTGCCTAAACATGGAAGCAATATAATAAAATCTTGCAGGGATTTTAAGATTATTTTCTATTATTGCCCTTATGACTCCTGGAGTGCCCTCTGGTCGAAGAGTAAGCGACCTTCCTCCTTTATCCTTGAATGTATACATCTCTTTTATAACAATATCAGAGGTCTCTCCTGTGGAACGTAGATAAAGCTCCGTATGTTCAAAGGTAGGAATTCTTATAGGCTTAAACCCTGCATTTTTTAGAATCCCTATGGCTCTTTTTTCCAGTTCCTCCCTTATAATTGATTCAGGAGGATAAACATCTCTTGTACCCTTAACTCTTTGAAATTGCATATCTTCTTTTAAAAATAAGATAACCAAACCCTACCCCGGATAGGTTGGCTAAAAGATCAATTATGCTTGCCTCTCTCCCTGGAATTACCATTTGATGCATTTCATCTGCTACAGCAAACATCGCTGCTCCAACTGCTCCATATACACCAAAGACCTTGGAGGATAGGTATCCAAGATAAGAGTATATTGAAAAATGAATCACCTTATCCATTCCATATTTTAGCCCCTTCTCTTTCTCCTCATGAGGAAGGGAGGAAATAGAAAAAATTATTAAAGCCCACAGAATAAGAAACAAGGCATCCTTTTTCAATTAACCCCTTATCTTCTCTTTCACTCGCATCAATCTTGTTAAATTTCCCCGCTCCATTTCAGAAAGTTTAAGAGTTATGTAGGATATAGTTTCTCTTATGGAAGGAATAAGGACATACTCAAGGGCATTCACTCTTCTTCTCGTCTTTTCTATCTCCTCTGCGATTAATTCCAAAGCCTTCTCCTTTTCTGCAAGTTCTATCATTCTATCCAGTATTTTATCAAGTTCAGAAAGTGCAATATCAAGGTCTCCGGATGTAAAGTATGGGCCATAACATACCATTCTTCCCTCTATTACTTTCTTAAACTTTGGAACTCTTACATTAAGTATTCTTTCGGTTTCAGTTTCTATAAGTATTCTTTTGGTGGGATAAGATACTGCAAGTTCAAGTTCAGAGGGACGATACATTGAGGCTGCGAAGTTAAAAAGTCCTGTGGCACGTTGTAATGCTTTTTCCACTTCACTTCTAAGAAGCTGGATCTCCGACACTAACTTATAAACCCTGTTCATCAACTCTTCAAGTTTATCCTTTAACAGTCTATGTCCTCTTTCTGCTATTTTTAACCTTTTCCGCAGTTTTAACAGTTCCATTCTTGTTGCAGGGACTGCCAGTCTCATTCTTTTTTCTCCTTACGGACATCATAGTACTTCTTTAAGTATTCTTCTCTCACCCTCTTCATTTCTGCTCTTGGGAGCATTGATAGAAGCTCCCAGCCAAGATCAAGGGTTTTTTCTATAGGTCTATCCTCATACTCTCCTTGAGATACATACCTTCTTTCAAACTCTTCTGCAAACTTCACATAAAGTTTATCAAGTTCTGTAAGTGCTGCTTCTCCAAGGATTATTGCGAGTTCCTGAGCCTCTTTACCTCTGGCATAGGCTGCAAATAACTGATTGAAAAGATCTGCATGATCCTCTCTCGTTTTCCCCTTTCCTATTCCCTTGTCCTTTAACCTGGATAAGGAAGGAAGAACATCTATGGGTGGGGATATATTTTTTTTGTGTAGAACCCTGGATAAAATTATCTGACCCTCTGTTATATAACCTGTTAAATCCGGAATAGGATGAGTTTTATCATCCTCTGGCATTGTAAGAACTGGAATAAGAGTAATGGATCCCTTTTTACCTTTGAGTCTTCCGCTTCTTTCGTATATGGTTGCAAGGTCGGTGTATAAATATCCAGGGTATCCTCTTCTTCCCGGTATTTCTTTTCTTGCAGCTGCTATCTCCCTCAGAGCTTCACAGTAGTTCGTCATGTCTGTAAGAATAACAAGCACATGCATATCCTTTCCAAAAGCAAAGTACTCAGCAGTGGTAAACACCACCCTTGGGGTAGAAACTCTTTCTATTGCCGGGTCATCCGCAAGGTTCAAGAACAAAACAGCTCTTTCAATTGCTCCGGTCTTTGAAAAATCAGAAATAAAGAACTCAGCCTCCTCAAATGTGATTCCCATTGCTCCAAAAATAACTGCAAATCTTTCCCCTTCACCAAGAACCTTTGCCTGTCTTGCAATTTGAGCTGCAAGTCTATTATGAGGAAGCCCGGAGCCTGAGAATAATGGAAGTTTTTGCCCTCTCACAAGGGTATTTAGACCGTCAATTGCAGATATGCCGGTTTGTATAAACTCGTTAGGGTAGTCTCGGGCGTATGGATTTATGGGAAGCCCATTTATATCTCTATACTCTTCTGGAATAACCGGAGGACCTCCATCCTTTGGTCTTCCTAACCCATCAAAAACTCTTCCCAGCATATCTTCTGAAAGCCCTATTCTTATTCCCTTTGCAAGAAATCTTACCTTTGCTCCTTTTGTATCCATTCCTGTGGTTCCCTCAAATATCTGAACCAAAGCCTTATCCCTATCCACCTCAAGCACCTTTCCCCTTCTTTTTTCTCCATTTCCAAGAATAACCTCAACCAGCTCTTCATATTTCACTCCTTCAACACCTTCCACAAGCATTAATGGACCTGCGATATTTGTAACAGACTCATAATCTACTATTCCTTTCATCTTCTCTCCTTTCTTTTAAATCCCATGCTCTATTTTACTTCTTAATTATACCTTACATAACGAAAATTGTCAATTTTTGCATTTATTCAAACTATTCCAGAATTTCTATAAGAGTTTTTTCTTTTCAAGTTCCTATGAATTTTATCAAAAAAATTTTCAACATCAAAAGGTTTGAATATAAAATCTTCTGCCCCTGCCTTTATCCCTTTTCTTTCCAAATCTGGATCATCCTTTGCAGTGATTATTATTATAGGCACATCTTCATACCCTGGGACATTTTTTATCATCTTTATGGCATCAAACCCCCCTACACCTGGAATCATTAAATCCAGAAGTATCAAACTATATTTTTCTTTTTGAATCTTGTTTATTGCCTCCTTAACATTTGTTACCCCATCCCCTGTATACCCTTTCATCTTCAGTAGTCTAAGCACTATCTCTACAAATTTTTCATCATCATCTACCACTAAAATTTTTTTATAACCCATCTTATCAAAAATTGCAAGGGGAGGGGTCCCCCTCCCCTTGTGTTTAAAATTTACTCTTCGGTATCTCCTGGTAGTTCTTCACCTACATGTTTTATAATATAGGGAAGGGCATAGGCATGAGCGATATAGGAGTATGTAGTATCTCCATATAAGGTAGAACCAGCAATCACATCTACCGCACCATGCCTAACCACAGGTTTCTCATACTTTTCTATATCATCTGATATATACCAGTCTCTTTCAAATACATAGATACTATCTTCCACAGAGGTCCGGTAGAATGGGTCCCTATGATGCTTACCAACCCCTTTCCTATAGCCTCTTCCATGATGTAAGAATGCCCAGCAGGAATCTCCTCCCACTACCTTTACTGTAACCTTTACATGAACAGTATCTGCAGGTTCAAACCAGGGAAGCTCCTCTTTTTTGAAGAATTCCAATGGGTCATCTATTTCAAAACTGTTTCCAGAGGGAGAAGCGGTTATCTCTATTTTCTCTATAGTAATATAATCTTTTTTATCCTTTGTCCAGAACTCAATCGGGGTTATGGCATAAAATCTCCATCTTCCATCAATTTTTTTGAACACAACTTCTCTGTGAGCCTGGTCGTATATGCTTTTTTCCCAAAGTCCTAACTCATTTATCAGATAGAAACCTCCGGTAATGGAATCTGCATCTCCTATTGCATATGCAGAGTCTCCTATTACATTTATATTCCATTCTCTTTCTATTGGTCTGTCAATTTTCCTTGCAAACTTTATTTCCTCAGGAAGTGTATCTGAGAGTAATAAGGAAAACCTCCGGGGAGTAGTCGTCTCATCATCTATCCCACCCATCACAGCCTCGGAAGCAAAAAAGGAGTTCTCCAACAGGTCTCTTATTATATCTTCATCACTCTTTCCTCTCTGACAAAAAAGAACAAAGAGAAGAGGTATTAAAAGAAATGCATATTTTCTCATCTTTTCCTCCTTTTTTCTTTTATTGTTTTTATTATTTCCCTTACCTCCCTTTCAAACCTTTCATTGAATAGAAGATATCTTGCGTACTTCTCAGGAGGAAGGGTTTTTTCTATCTTATCTTCTATTTCATCCATTTTTTCCCTATAGTATTTTTCTTTCTCTCTCACCTCCTTTATTTTTTCTTTTATTTTCTTAGAGGGACTTTTCTTATCAAGTAGTTGTTTTATCTCTTTAAATAACGCCCTTTTCTTTTTTATCAACTCTATTCTCAAACTATCTTTCTCCTTTACAAGTTTAAAAAGGATCACAGCCTCTTCTTCTTCTAACGAAAGTTCCTCTTGAAGTCTCCACAGTTTCACCATTTCTATTAATCTTCTTGCCCTATCCTCTTTTAAAGAAAGGGCAGTAAGCCATGTTATAGAAACTCCTAAGATAAAAAATGCTTTCTTCATCCTATCCACCTCCATTATTTTTGATTTTTTGTATAAACTCAACAAACAACTCCTCATCCTCTGCTATTTCATAAAGTTCCTCATAAACATCTCTCTCTGTATACTCCTCCATTTTTTTTATCTCATCATCTGTTATGGAAGTTATATAGGCATTGTAAACATCCTCTCTTTCTGTTCTTAAAATTTCCTTACTTTCCTTGAGACTCAGAAACAGCCAGGTTAAAAAAGATAAAAATATACCAAAAACAATCCCCATAGGTATAAGAAAATTTCTTCTTTTTTTCTTTCCGGAACTGAAAAAAGGCACAACCAATCTTTGAGGTTTTTCTACCTCATCATTTCTTAAAAGCTCAAAAAGAGCAAGATTCTCTATATACTCTCTCCTACAATCTTTGCACTTTTCCATATGCTCTTTTATCTCCTTTCTCTCTTCTAAAGATAACTCTTTCTCTATAAAATCTATAATCTTTTTCTTTATCTCATTACATTTCATGGATCCACCTTTTAAGTTTTTCTTTTAATTTACTTATAGCATGGTGATAACTTGCTTTTACGGCTCCTTGAGATAAGCCAAGAATTTTTGAAATCTCCGAAAACTTCATATTTTCATAAAATCTTAAAGAAAAAATTGCTCTTTGTCTTGGAGGTAGAGAAAGCATGGCAATTTTCACATCCTCTCTCAGTCTATTCCTTTTATATTCTTTCTCTGGATTAGAAGAAAAGGAAATATTCTCATTGAGTTCCACTGTGGAGATTTTCTTTCTTTTAAGGAATAAATTTATACTCATATTCACTGATATCCGATAAAGCCATGTGGAAATTGATGAGTCTCCTCTAAAGGAATTGATGGATTTAAATGCTCTAATAAAACAGTCTTGAACCACGTCCTCTGCATCCTCTTTTGAACGAAGT
This sequence comes from uncultured bacterium, assembly GCA_964623485.1. Classification (GTDB taxonomy): domain Bacteria; phylum Hydrothermota; class Tepidihabitantia; order B3-TA06; family CAYQJV01; genus CAZUTC01. Next base: position 23,313 of record CAZUTC010000003.1, read on the forward strand.
ATTCTCCATGCTGTTTTGTAAATTTTCCATTTATATTTCTCCACAATTTTATCGAAAAGTTCAATCTCTCCATTCTTTATCCTCCTTATAAGTTCGGGTTCATCCATTTTTTATTTTAGACATTTCCGGTTTAAAAAGGTTTAATATTATAGTAAGAACTATTTTGGACCAGTAATATTGAAGAAAATACACATTGAATTTTGTCCACATATTATATTATACCTTTCATATTTTTCATGTCAAATACTTTTATTATTTTGAGCAGGAGTTTATTCTCAAGATAAGGGAATATTTTCAATAAGCTCTTAAAAAAGTTTGTATCCCTTGGGCTTTAAGAAACATCAAAAATATTAAAAGAAAGATGTCGTGTATAGAAACAAAAGAGAAACATACACCCCGGAAGGAATAAAAATCTTCATCCTTATAAGTTTTTCTAACAAAACCCTCTGAAAAATATACTTCTCTTTCTTCCATTGACTCTGGTAGAGTAATATATCCACTTATAATTGAAAAATGCCGATATTTTATTTTCTCTCTTAAAAGACTAAGTGCCAAAAAAATTCATCCCCCTTTATTCTTACTTTTTTTATTTTTCTTTCTTGGTTTTTGTTCAAACCAGAAAAACCATCTTTTTAATCTTGAACCAGAATGATAGTATTTCCCCTCCAGAGAAGGCCATAGGTCCTTCTGAAACCTTCCCAGGGTATGAACATAAAGAAAGGTCAGAGCAAAAAGCACAGAGTCAAGTGTGAGATAAAGTGGAATAAAGGGAATGAATGCCCTTCCTGTCTTTATCTTTAAAAAACCTCCTATCATTGCAGCATGGAGTAAAACAAAGGGTAAACAGGAGAAAAAAACATCGTATACATTCCAGTACATAAATCCCGAGATAAAAATCGCATACATGGAGAAAAGGGCAAGGGGTTGTATGGTATAGGGAAGAAAGGCTTTAATCTTTGCAATCTTTCTTTTCCCTTTAAGAACATCCCAAAACCTTGCTCGATACCATCTGGTTCTCTGTCTCCAGTACTGTTTCAGATTCTCTACCTCCTCCTCAACTCCGGAAGCAGACATCCCCACTGTTTTCCATCCTTTATTTACAAGGGAAAGGGTAATATCCACATCTTCTATCAAGCTGTTCCCGTGTCCTGTCTCCTCCCATGCCTTTCTCCTTAGCCCATAATTTGCTCCATAAAGTGCGACAATGGAGGAATCCACCATTCTTGTAACTACATAGCTCCATTCATCCTCCACTGCTCTTAACCTTGTCATCAAACTCTTGTAATAATTGCCACAGTGAACCGTCCCAGCAACCCCTCCGACCTTTTCATCCTTAAATGGCTGAACCATATCCACTATCCAGTTCTTCTCACATACTACATCAGGATCATTCATTAAAAGAATCTCTCCTTTTGAAAAGTTTTTTATTGCAAAATCAAGAAGTGGTGCCTTCCTATCATAGGGTTTATGGTTTATTATCCATATGTTTTTTTTCTTTTCCTCTTTTCCCTCTGCAGTCCTTAAATACTTTATCTTTCCTTTTTTTGCATACTCGGTGCATATTTTTTCGGTTTCATCCACTGAACCATTGTCATAAACAATAATTTCATATTTATCCTTAGGATAATTTTGTTCAAGCAGATTTTCTATCTTTCTTCTTATGGTGTTGCCTGCATTTTTTGCATAAACAAAAACACTCACAAAGGGATAGAACTCGGGTTTTAACCTTTTTATCCTCACGCTCAGGGCGAAATATAGAAGATAGAAGGTAGCTATAATCAAAAACACAAGGGGGATTTTAGCAATAAGAGCAAGGATTATGGCAATCTTCATCCTTTTTTAATCAGGAACCTTTTATCTTTACCTTTTTTGTCCTAAAGGAAAATGGAACGAACCTCTCTCCTCCACCAGTAAAAAACCTGGGGAAAAACTCCACATACTGCAATCTCAGAGAATGAACCACTGCACCAAGGGTATTTATCCCAATGTTATAGATATGTCCAATAACAAGAATCAAAAGGGCAATTAAAATACCGAGGACTGGTATCTTTATAACCATCCATGCCATTGTATTTATAGCCATCGCAATGCCTCCTGTCACCATTCCAAGAGCCATCAACCTTATGTATGAAAGTATAATTCCGAGAAACCCAGTGGCTCCATACACATTGTAAAGCCCCCATGCTATCCTCCCTCCCCATCCCTTATGAGTGGAAACTGCAAAAATAAAGTTTGAAACAACAAAAAGTAAAAAGGATAATTTTGGAGAGAATCTTAAAAGATAAAGAGTAAAAAAAACAATGCATAAAGCTCCATACAGCATCTTAATAAATCCCTTATTTTTTACACTTTTGAATAAAGAGTAAAAAAACAGTCCAAAGGAGGATACAAAAAAGAGGTATTTTGAATATGTGTAGGGAATGTTTTTGATAAGTTTTGTCCTTGTCCCCAAAAGAAGAAACATAGAGAAAAAGAAAAACCAGAAAAGAAACCCCTCAACAAATGAGGTTTTCTTAGGTCTGTAGGAAAGCGCAGAAATAACAGAAAGACTTAAAAGCACAAGGGTCCAAGGAATACTTTTATCCTTTACAAAAAATACCAAAAGAATGGATACAAGAAAAACAAACCACGGAAGATTTTCGAAAAATGCGGCTCCATAATTTCTGTTTCTTAAAGAGTCGTATATCTCAAGTCCTATTCCCCATAAAAGTTGGAGATATCCAAATCCCAGGGCAAGCAGAAGGAAAGGCATTGGATTCTTAAATGGATCAAACAGCATTAAACTTCTTTTAAAATTCACAAGAAATCCAAGCCCTATCTTGTCAAACAAATCCCCAAACCATCCTCCAGTAAGGGCTCCAGCAATTACAGTGAAGATTCCTCCTGCAAAAAGTATTTCAAGAAATCTGTTTTTAATCTTCAATCGCAAGAAGGCAAGCAATGTAAAGAAAATAAGGAATAAACCGTATCCAGCATCCGTAAGACATATCCCAAAGAAGATAGAAAAGAACCCGGCAAGAAATGGGGTTGGGTCAAGTTCATTGGGGAAGGGAGTTCCATAAAGTTCAAGAAGTATTTCAAAAGGCTTGAAGAGCCTGCGATTCTCAAGGGCAACCGGAGGCTTTTCTTTCTCTTTTGGTTTAAGAGGATAATATGTGGTGAATGAAAATTGAGAAATTACATCCTTAAGTTTCTTCTCGTCCTTTTCCCTTATCCATCCCTCTATATAAAATGTGGTCTTTGTAGATAAAAGCAGATTCTCCACCTCTTTGCGATACTTTTCATTCTCATAAAAATCTCTGAGTATCTCAAACTGTTCAAGATAAAGGGAAAGTCTTTTTATCCTCTCCTCTATTTTTTTCTTTTCCTCCTCCATCTCTCCTATTCTTTTTTCAAGTTCTTTTATTCTTTTTGAAGGAAGTTCTTTTAACCATGAAAGATCATGGATTTCACAAGGAACTGTTTTTAGAAACTTCATATACTCTTTATAGTACTCTTTTTCTACTACTACAGCCATGTAATTTTCATTCTCCTTAACCAGTTCCACTGGAGCATTTTTTGGTAAAAACCTCTCCTTTTCCCCCTCTATCTTAAGAAATACCCCCACTGCTTTCTTCATTTTATACAACTCAGCTGGAACAAAATCCAGAAAATCCCATGGAGATAAAACTTCAAGCTCCTGCCTTGCCTCTTTTTCCTCTGTCTCAAGCTCTCTCAACCTTTTGGTAATATCGTCAACCTCTTTTTCAAAACCTTCCAAATCAAACTCCTCTGGAACTCTTAAAAACTCAGAGACTGAGAGTTCTTTTTTCCCTGAGGCAAAAGACTTTAAAAAACCCTTTTTTTCTGAAAAAGGTTTCAAGAACTCAATTATTCTTTGCAATGAATTTATCTTTTCTTGAGAGGAGACATCCTCTGTCTTCAACTCCTTAACCTTTGATATATGAATTATTGAGGCTTCTTGAAGAGAATTTAAGAGGGATTCTTTTTCTTCTGCATGGGTTAGAACTGCTATCTTTTTTACTCTTGCAATCCCCACAGCTTCTTTATCTTATCGATAATAATGGTCTTGACATCCCCCTCCTTTTCTTTTACTTTTTCTTCTATCTCTTTCATTTGAGTTTTGGTTTTTTCTTCCATTTCTTTCTCTATTTCTCTGCTTTTTTCTTCCACCTTTTTTTCCACCTCCTCCATCATTCTTCTTTGTTCCTCTTTTAAGTTCTCCATCTCCTTTTCCAACCAGGTATCCAGTTCTTCTATTATTTTTCTTCCTGCGTTTTCTGTTTCCTTTATCTTTCTTTCAGCCTCTTCCTCTGCTTCTCTTATCTTTTTTATTATTTCCTGTGTCATTTGGATTTAATTATACCTTCAAATTATAGGGCTGTCAAGAAAATATAAAACCCATCACATCTTCCAGACAATTTTTTATCATTTTTAAATAACTTATATACTTATTATCCGAACATACTCTTTCTATTCTCTTTTTATAATTTACTTTATTAACACCACCTTTTTTGAACTTTTGTATTTTTTCGTATCCATTCGTATAAAGTACACTCCAGAAGATACACGGAAATTTCTCTCATCCTTTCCATCCCAATAGGTAACATATATTCCGGGCATTACTTCTCTATCTACAACTCTTTTTACCATCCTCCCCGAAGCATCATAGACTCTTATGCTCACATGACATGCCTCTGGAACCGAGTATTTTATAAGGGTCTTATCTGTAAAGGGATTTGGAAAACCAGCATAAAAGGCATATATTAGAGGAATACCTTTAACCTCCTGAATCCCTCCATAACCAGCTAAAGCCTCTCCTCCTGTGGTCCAAGACTCTATCACAATCTTTGAAACCCCAAATAAAGAACCCGAAATCTTTTTTATCTTCACATAAAACCCATTATCAGGAGGAACCTCTTTTCTCACATAAGTAGAACCATAAAACATAACTGTATCTTGAGAAGAAGAAATCTCAATGAGTACTACTGCTGAATCATCCGAGACAAGATGTATGCATATCTCCTTGGTCCAAAAGGAGACATAGGGAATAAAATACACAAGAGAATCATAGGATACATCCGAATACTTCCCATCCAGACTGTCCTGCCCCCATGCATACCTGAGATAAAAAGAACCCGGGAGAATATAATAAGAAACAAGCGGAAAATCCAAGGGAATAAAATCATAGGCTATCCTCCGATAACCTTCCCTTTTTTCTGTCCACACTGTAAATATCTTTAAAGAATCATTTTTATTAACTACTTTTCCCTCGCCATCCCATGCAGAATAACCACGCTCAGAAATCCTCAAAGGAAACATTAAAAACTCATCCTCAAGCTCTATACTGCTTAGCATAATAGAGGATATGCTATCTACCTCATCTTCATACAAAAATACATTACCCTTTAAAAGCCTCACACCCTTTATGCTTTCATCCTCATAAGAAAACTCCTTTGTTAACTTCCCATCAGGATACATTATCCGAAGTTTTATCTTTCCATCTTTTTTATAAACAATATATACATTGCCTTCTGTAACCGAAAGGGAAGGTTCAAAAGAAGTATCTGAAAGAAATTTTTCCATATGCTGTATTCCATTTTTGTATGTAAGATAATAAAGGGTGTCTTCCTTTCTGAAGAGAATATGCAACGAACTATCCTTTCCTATCTCTATTAATGGAGAGATTTCATACCTTCCGATAAAAAAAGAAAGAGGAACTGAGTATTTCTGGGAAGGGTCCTCTCTTAAAAGTTTTAAAAGATTTATGGAGGTAAAAAAGAAGGGAAATGTATCAAGGGGCACTATCTTTGAGTACACAAGATAAATTGTATCTTCTGATAAAGTAAAGTCTAATCCTTTAATTTTTGTATCAAGCCCTCCTTCTACATGAATATCTTCACTCCAGTCTTGGGTTTCCCTTTTTAAAAGGTGTATACTTGATGTATCCTCAGAAATATAAAATAAAAGATTTTCCTTAAAACAGGGGAATATTCCTCTCGTCGCTGAAGATATCCGACTCCATTTTATACCATCCAGAGAGTAGGTATAAAGTATATATCTCTGGGTTGTATCCTGGGCTCCTCTTGTGGTATATACTATCCCAAATCCAGAGTCATTTACATTGAAATGAGAACTCCCTTCCAGGGGAGAGGAAAGGGCAGAAGCCATATGAATCTCAAAATTGTTACTGTTTCCCTCCCAGGTGTTGCCTGCTGAGTCTGTGATTACAAGTTTAAAGCATGCATTTTTTGATGCCCCGGTGTTAAAAGAGGTGGCATGGGTTCCCTTCCAGCCGTATATGTATGTCATTTCTCCGTCTATCTCCATACTGTCTACCGGAACATATTCAAACTCGCTCTCCAGTTTTAAGAGCTCATCATAGTTTTTACCTCCATCCCTGGAAAGATAAAGCTCTGCTCCATTGGGAGGTAAAGGTCCAGGATAATAAGAACCAAAACTATATGTCTTTATAATAGGGTCATCAACCACTGCATAATCATCATCCTTTGGAGGGTCCGGTAAAGGTGTTATTGTATCTATTATTATGTCATCCTCTGAACCTACAAAAAATTGTTTTACGATTCCCCCTTTATCTCCTTCCCAAGAGGATTTGCAAAAATGCGTAATCCTTGCGTCAAGTAAAACAAGCCCTCCCAGATCTCCATACTCTGAAATAAAATCAGGATAAAGCTCTCTTATAAAAGGACCCTGCCAGGTATTATACATATGTTCAAAAGGTTCATCACTCATATCAACCCATCCCGGCCTATCCCAGTGGTTTTCTGCATTCCATGCATAGTAAAGCCATTTTGGCTTATCTGAATGCTGAGGCTGTAATAAAAAGCCAAGTACAAGGGAGTGTTCCTTATCATACTGATACCATGCTATCTTTGTATCCGGGGGAAGCCAATCTGAGTATCCTCCGGATTTTTTCTTGGGAGGGGTTGGGAATTTAATCCTTATGGATGGACCAGGAAATGGCTTTATCCATACATCATCCTCATCTTTACATTCACAGCAGTTATTTCCACTATTATAATCTCCATGCCCATCAACCTTTATCTGAATCAAAGGATATGCAAAACTTTCCTCTGTTTTTCTCTTCTCCACATAAAATCCAAGTTCAAAGTTACAGTCCCTATCATTTCCTGAACTTCCGGTTGCAAATATCTCAGGATACCACTCCCATAACTCCGGATACTCAGAGGCAATCTCTATATCATCAACATAAAACCTTATCTTTCCAGTCCTGTGTCCTGGTTCTCCTATGTAGACTATTCTTAAATCCTCTATCACCTCCCCCACAGCAGGGGTAAGGGCAAATATGTATCTATTCCATCCGGAGTTTAACTGACAGGTGTGACAATCTGCTTTCAATCTCTTTGAGTTTCTTCCTATGATATACCCATAATCCCTCCAGTCAGAAAGCATTATACCATTCTCAAGTTTTCCATCAACTGTGATATAGCCTCTCTTTGTAGGGTCTTCCTTATTATATAACCAGAAGGATAAAAACATTGGTTTTGTTATTTCTATATCCACATCATCAAATATCTTAACCCAGAAGGAGTCCCTTTCATTATCACTTCCCACATCTTCTGCCTCTATCTTAAGCATTCTATCCCCTGAGTGTGGAATAACTCCCTGCTCTGCCCCCACAATCTCTGGATCAATATCTGTAATACCAGGACTTTGCGGTGATATTTCATAAATTGAGGGAACCGGATGTCCATCCTCAAATCCGGTATAAAAATACTGGGGAATAGCTGATACAACCCATACCGGTATGATTACTTTATCATTCACCTTATAATCCTCCTCTCCCTCATAGAAATCGGTTGCCTTTATTATGATAAAATACTGTCCATCCGGGACCTGGTTTCCATTGGCATCCTTTCCATCCCAGAACGCATTGTGCCTGCCTGCATACCTTGGTCTATGGTCTTCAAGAACCCTTACTGGAATATAAATGGGACCAGTAGGGGTATATATAAGCCTATTTATTGTAATATCCACAAATGCCCCTCCGGTGAGGGTGTATGAGATGATGGTCCCGCATATGCCTGCTGGATTAAACACATTGGGATTGCATGAGGCATTCCTTACCTCGCAGTCGAGCCAGAAGTACTGGATGCCGGAACTATCACCCCAGTTTTCCAGTACTCCAGCTTCTCCTCCAACAATTCCTATATCCCAAGGGGCATAAAACTCTCCCTCTCCATATCCCGTCTTACCATATGTCCAAGAGATACATTTAAAATCGGTATTCGTATTGTATGGAATGCCATATATCTTATCTTCCCCCGGACTCACCGCATACAACAATCTATCCACGGGATTTATACTAAGATAGGGACAGAGAGGTCTGGAAAATTTTCTCTCTGCAACCCACTCTATGTTTCCATCCTCATCCATTTCAAGCTTAATCACCCCCAATCTCTTCTCAGTGACAAAAATATAGTATTTATCTCCTACTTTATCTATGACAGCAGAGCACGGACCTATAAGAAATTCCTTTTGGGTCCCAACTATCCCTTTATAAACCTTCCAGTCATTGGTCTTTGTGTTATAAATAAATAATTTCTCTTTGTTGCCATCGGTAATTACAAGCAATGCCTCTCCATCCTTTACTGTTACACAGTTTATATCCCTTATTTGAACAAACTTTTCAAAAGGACATAAGATTTCTCCCACATAATGTATCTCTTCATCCAGTTTATTGTATCTAAGCTTTACCACTCTATCGTTTCCTTCATCGCATACATAGATAAAGATATCATTGGGATATGCAGAGTAAAAGGTAGTATCCACGCATATTCCTTCAGGACCTATAAACTTACCAGGTCCATCTCCGTATTTCCCATAACTTTTTGTCCAGAGCTCCTTTACTTCCTCGGATGTTCTTTCAGTTAGGCTGTAGACCAGCCTATGCCACCCACCATCTGATACAATTTTGAGTATTTTTTCTTTGTTCCCTTCCATCCATTTACATCCGGTAATTGAGCGTGGGATAAAGAAAAATTTCTTTCCAGTATATTTCACTGCAAGCCCCCGAGTTATCTTCTTAATAGTATCTGAACCTATAACCGCATACCTTGGAACAATTACTGAATAAACAGGTAAAGCCCCTATTAAAAATCCATAAACAACCCATCTCATCTTACCTCCTTTTATACAATTTTTTTAAAAACTGTGATGCTACTGTCTCTGTGAGGGTGTTGGGGTATCTCTTTATAAGAGTTTTAAGCATCTCTTTTTCCTTCTCTCTTGAAGGAGGTGGTAAGATAAGTATTGCCTCCCATACATGATAACTATTGGGGTTTTCGTTTATTATAGATAATCCTATTTTTTCCTCTTCTTTTTCCTCATCAATGAATATCAAAAGCATACGCTTAGCCCAGAGAGAGAAACAGGTGTTAGGATATTTATTAACTACCTCCCTCCATATCTCTTGAGCTTTACTTCTTGATTCTTTATTTTTAAACAACTCTCCTGCCTTCTTCATCATCAACCAAGGTTCCTTTTCATCCCCTTCCGGCATACGCACC
>CAZUTC010000004.1:0-31709 GCA_964623485.1 uncultured bacterium
TTTATTCTCCCTGTCTTTCTTCCCATTTCAAGGACTTGAAGCACATCCATTAAATTCCAATCCCCTATCCTCCCGGATATTTCTCCTTCCTGTTTTCTCTGAAGAACCCTTCTTTTCCTTGCCTCTATTCTTGCAAGCAGCCTATCAAAGGAGAATGGTTTTTCTATAAAATCATCTGCCCCTAACTTCAATCCAGTTGTTTCAAACTCTGACGCTTCTTTTGCGGTCAAGAATATAAACTCCACATCAGAAAGTTTCTTATCATTCCTTACCTTTCTGCAAAATTCAAATCCATCCATTCCCGGCATCATTATATCCGAAAGAATTATATGAGGTTTTATATGCTTCATTTTTTCCAGAGCCTCCTCTGCACTGAAGGCAGTAATAACATTATAACCATTGGTCTTCAACATCTCTTCCAAAAGAAAAACCATGTTTTCATCATCATCTACAATCAAAAGATTTATTTTTTGTTCTCTGTCTCTCATTAAAGAATAAATAATAGCAAAAATATGCCAAACTTATATTCTATCTTGCATATTTTCTAAACTTAAAAACCCTAAAAATTTTTAAAAATTGATTTTTCCAAAATTTGGAAGTGGAGGTGAGCGGACTCGAACCGCCGACCTCCGGCTTGCAAAGCCGGCGCTCTCCCAGTTGAGCTACACCCCCATTTTTTATATTTTATTCAAAAATTCTTTCATGTCAAATAAGAGGGGTGGATAGGGTATAAAATAAATTACATTGCTATTTTGGATAAATCTGCAAAGGAAATAAATAGAGTTCTTAAATACTGCAAGAGCGCGAGCCTGTTTTTTCTTATTTTTTTGTTCTCTGTCATTACAAATACGTTGTCAAAAAACCTGTCAATATACTCTCTTAGGGATATTAAAAGTTGTATGGTTTTTTTATACCTTTTTTTCTCTATGCTTTCTTTTATCCTATCTTCGATACTTTTTGCTTTTTCAAAAAGTTCTATTTCTTCTTTTTTTTCTAATAAATCTTTGTTAATTTTTGTACCTGCCTTAACTCCTTTTAAAATATTGGATATTCTCTTTTGTCCTATTACAAGTTTTTCAAAATCTTTATCCTTTTCTATATCTTTTAAAGAGGAAACCCGTAAAAATGCATCATAAATATCATCCTCAACCACTGCAAGGACTGCATCCACCATATCATATTTAAAACCTTTATCCATGAGGAAGTTTCTTTCTCTTTCTTTTATAAAGATTTTTATTTTCTCCAGGGTTTTTCCATCTTTTTTAAAGAGCTTTCTTATTCTATCAAAAATTTCAAATAGAGGAATGTATATTTTTCTTGATAGGGCTATCATAAGAATTCCGGTCATCTGTCTTCTTAATCCAAAGGGATCTCTTGAACCTTTGGGAATTTCGCCTTTTAAAAATGAAGCATAGATATTATCAGCCTTATCTAATATGGAAAGCAAAGCTCCCTCCGGAGTCTTGGGAAGTGTATCCTCTGGGAAGCGAGGAAGATATTGATCCTCCACTGCCTGGGCTATTCTTTTATCTTCACCGAGTTTTAAAAGATATTCTTTTCCTGCGGTCCCCTGAAGAGATGTAAACTCCTTTTCTCTTACAAGGTTTGTAAGCAGGTCTGCCTTTGAAAGATAGGCTGCTTTTTTGTATTTGGAGATAGACGCACCGGGGATATACTTGACAAACTCCTCACCCAGTTTTAAAAGTCTCTCTGTTTTATTATAAAGAGTTCCAAGCCCTTCTATCCATGTTACGTTTTTCTCTTCCTCTACGAGAGGATAAATTCCTTTTTTAAGGTCCTCCTCCATATAAAATAAAGCATCATCAAGTCGAGAAACAACCATCCTTTCAAACCAGGGCTTTACCTTTTCATCAACCGCAAACGGATTATTCAACACTACAAGGAATTCTGTTTTTAACCCACCTTTTTCATCCTGCACTGAGAATGCTTTTTGGTGTTTAGCAAGAGCAGTTACCAAAACATCTCTGGGCAGTAAGGTAAATCTTTTGTCAAACTCACATGATACAACCCTTGGATACTCAACAAGATTTGTCACCTCATCCAGCAATTCTTTATTTTCAATAAGTTCCCCGTGTAGACTTTTTGCTTTTTTAGAAAGCTTTTCATAAAGTATCTTCCTCCTTTTTTCATAAGAAACAATAACATAGTTCTCCTCAAGGAGTTTTTCATAATCTTTTGGTTTTTTTATTTCAATTTTTTTATTTAAATTCCTGTTTGGATATGTTTTTCTTCCAGATTTTATTCCTGCTACTTCAAACTCAATTACCTCATCTTCAAATAAAGACACAATCCATCTTATGGGTCTTGCAAATTTTTCTTTCCCATTCCATCTCATCGTCTTTTGAAAAGGTATAGAGAGAATTATTTTCTTAAGTTCTTCTTTTAGAATTTGAGCTGTTTTTTCTCCTCCCACAACTTTTTTAACAAATAAATACTCTCCCTTAGGAGTGTTCTTTATAAAAGAATCTTTAAAAGATGCATCTTTTGCTTTAAGAAATTTTAATCCTGCAGTGGTTAACTTTCCATCCTCTGTAAATGCAATCTTTTTGGGAGGTCCCTGAAATTCTACCTCTTCTCTCTGGGTATGCTTTTCCAAATCTTCCACAAGAACTGCAATTCTTCTGGGGGTTATGAATTTCTGTATCTTTTTAAATTTTACTTTCTTCCTTTCAAAGAGTTCCTTTAGTTTTTTCTCAAGATACTCTCCAGCAGGATAGAGAAAAGAGGCGGGAATTTCTTCGCATCCTATTTCAAGTAAAAAATCTTTTTCAGTGGTCATCTGCTGTCTCAATATATTTTTTTGCCACTGCATTTGCAAGCCTTCTTACTCTCAATATATATCCGGTTCTTTCATTTACACTTATGGCACCTCTTGCATCCAGCAAATTGAAGAGATGGGAGCATTTTATTACACAGTCATAGGCAGGATAAACCATCCCTTTTTCAAGCAATCTTTGACACTCTTTTTCATAATACTTGAAGGATTTTTTGGTTCCCTCCACATCTGCCAGTTCAAAGTTATATTTAGAAAACTCCTTTTCATTTCTTCGGTAAATATCTCCCCAAGTTAGCTCTTTACTCCATCTTACATCAAATATTGAAGAAACATCCTGTAAAAACATTGCAATTCTTTCAAGCCCGTAGGTGAGTTCAACAGGTATTACTTCAAGTTCTATTCCCCCAACTTGTTGAAAATATGTAAACTGGGTAATTTCTATTCCATCTAACTGAACTTCCCACCCAACTCCCCATGCTCCTAAGGTGGGGGATTCCCAGTCATCCTCAATAAACCTCACATCGTGTTCTTTTAAGTTTATCCCAAGGACTTTTAGGCTTTCAAGGTATATATCCTGGGAGGTATTGGGAGCAGGTTTTAAGACCACCTGAAACTGCCAGTACTGTTGAACTCTTAAAGGGTTTTCTGCATACCTTCCATCCCGGGGTCTTCTTGAGGGTTCCACATAACACACATTCCATGGTTTTTTATCCAAGACCCTTAAAAATGTGGCGGGATTGAAGGTTCCCGCTCCCACCTCTGAGTTATAGGGTTGGAATAAAATGCACCCTTTTTTCGTCCAGTACTCTTGCAATCTTAAAACAATCTCTTGAAAAGTAATCATAATCCAAGGTCCTCTGAAACCTCCTGCATGGCAGAAAGGCATATCTTAATAAACTCCTCCAGGGAGAGTCCAAGTTCTTCGCATTTCTTTATCTGTTCTCTATCTGCCCCGGCTGCAAATCTCTTTTCCTTAAACCTTCTTAGAACAAATCCCACATCCAGCGCCCTAAGTTTTTTCTCGGGGTGCATCAATGCAGAGGCAACAATAAGTCCTGTTAAAGGGTCAACTGCATATAAAGCCTGTTCCATTTTTGTTTCGGGTTTCTTTTTACCAGCATGGGCTTTCACTGCGGATATTATGTCCTCCTCAAACCCCTTTTCTCTGAGCATTTCTGCTGATATAACCCCGTGCTTTTCCGGGTCTTGGGCTGTTTTTTCATAATCTATATCATGCACTAAACCTGCAACTCCCCATTTTTTTTCATCCTCTTTGAACCTTTTTGCAAGATGTCTCATGCATGCTTCCACAGCTATCATGTGTTTTTTTAAATTTTTATTCTTTATGTTTTCATCTATCCATAAAAGAATTTCTCTTCTTTCCATAAGTTAAGGATATTGAGTAAGAAAAGAATGTCAAATTTGATTGATTTTGGGATTTGGAAATGTTTCAAAAATATATATTGCATTTTTGTAGACTATTAATCAATGATAATGTGATAGGAAAATGGCGTTATTAAAGTAACTTGACATGAATGCATAAAAATATATAATTTTAAAATCCAAAAGGAGGTGAAATGAAACTCAAACTGTTAGGATGTTTAATGGTAGGGATGATAGGGTTTTTCTCTTGTCAGAAGGCTACTCCAGAAGAAAAGGACAAAGAAGCAATAATGACTCTTATTCAACAGGATAGTGTATGGTTCAATGTGAATACAGAGGTAGACTCTACTGGAGAAGAAACACTACTCTTATCCGAGGATAGTGTTACTATTATCTGGTGGAGAAGTAAACAAACCCATCCGGATACCAACATAAACATTACAGTGGAAAATGACTCGGCCTATGTAGAGTGGGAAAGGACAAATGTTGGAAAGTTAAATATATGGGCATACACAGTTTCTGATTCTTCATGGCATTTCTGGCAGAAGGATGTAAATGAAACTGCAAGACTCAATGCCATATTTTTAAGAACCGGAGATGTTTCAGATGAGAATAGAGGCTGGGAACTAAAAAAGATATCATGTGCATGGGGACAGTCTAATGAGCAAAGCACAGTATTTATAGACAGTGTGAAAATTGAAAGTGAAAGTAATCCTTCACTTGTGATAAAAGACCCACTTTCCACATTCTATGATGTGGATAGCCTCATCACATTCAAGCCCGCTGAGGAGGTAAAAATAACCCTTTATACTCATGGCTCTGAGTCAAGAGCATTTCTGCATACCTTTATTTTGGTCTGGCCTTTCTATGTGAGAACTCGTTTCACTCCAAAGGAAGAAGGAGTACATGAGGGAACCTGGCATGCTCAACTTATTGAGTTTCCAAGATATGCAATATTTGACCTTTTGAATTATAATACCCTCTATACGGAAGAAGGAAAATACGATTTTAATGGTTGGCTTCTTCCCTATACTATTGCTAAGGAATAATTTAACACACTCCTACATAAATTAGGAGGTAGGTGTAAGAGAAGTTATTTAGATTTTTTAATTTTTATTGCTTCCCAAGGACACGCCTTTTCACATGCAAGGCATTCTATACAGGCTTTAGGAGACTCCACAATTACTCTTATATTTTTTATTCTTAAAACAGGAGGGTCTATTGGACATACTGCTATGCACCCTCCGCATCCTATACATAAATCTTCATTAATTTTTATTGTCAAAAAGCTCCTCTACTCTTTTGAGCATTGAGTGATAATGGGTTCCCTTCCAGTAAATTCTTCTGCAGGAAGGGCACTCATAAAATTCATTGAAATTCTCGTATGTATAAAATGGAACCCTTTCCTTTATTTTCTCTTTTTCTATGGGTTTAAGCTCTCTGTTGCATAGGATGCATCTTGTAAATGGAGTCCGTTTTTCTTTAATAGGCACAGTTTTTGAAATCTCCCTGAATTGTTCAAGGGGATTATCTGAACTTATAAATATTACATCGTTCTGCTCCTTTAACTTTCTATTTCTTGTAATAAATATTCTTTCTTCCCTTAAAGCCTCTTTATACAATAACTCAGAAGACTTTTTTGTGTCATATATTGTATCAAACCCCAGCATTCGAAGCCATTTTGCTACTCTGCCCAGCATCCCATCCACTGCAAACTTAACCTTCTTGTTTTTCAATCCTGGTGCTGTTTTATAAGATATTCATAAATGAAATTCTCTATGTCTCCGTCCAGAACATTCTCCACATCATGTCTTTCATATCCTGTCCTGTGGTCCTTTACCAGTTTATAGGGAAATAGGACATAAGAACGAATCTGGTGCCCCCATGCTATATCTGTTTTTTTATCCTCCATTCT
The DNA here is from genome assembly GCA_964623485.1 of uncultured bacterium. Taxonomy (GTDB): domain Bacteria; phylum Hydrothermota; class Tepidihabitantia; order B3-TA06; family CAYQJV01; genus CAZUTC01. The sequence goes on from CAZUTC010000004.1 coordinate 6,096, forward strand.
TTTTCTTTCCTTTTTCCTTTTTTCCTCTTCAAGTTCATAAAGTCTTGCTCTCAAGATTTTAAGTGCTGTCTGCCGGTTCTGGTACTGGGAGCGTTCATTCTGACAGGAGACCACTATACCTGTGGGGATATGGGTAATTCTAACAGCAGTGGATGCCTTGTTTACATACTGTCCTCCATGCCCTGATGCTCTGAATGTCTCTATTTTTAAATCATCATCTTTTATCTCTATCTCTATTGGGTCAAAAGATGGTGAGACGAATACCGAGGCAAAAGAGGTATGCCTTCTCTTTCCTGCATCAAAAGGAGAAACTCTTACAAGTCTATGAACACCACTTTCTGCTTTCAACAGTCCATATGCATATGGTGTGTTTATCTCCAGAGTTACAGATTTTATCCCTGCTACCTCTCCAGGTAGATAATCAAGAACCTTGTATTTGAATCCCTTCCTTTCAAAGAACCTCACATACATCCTAAAAAGCATTTCTGCCCAGTCGCAGGACTCGGTTCCTCCCGCTCCAGGATGTATACTCATGATTGCTTCTCTTGAGTCATACTTCCCAGACAGGTAAACTAAAAGTTCAAAATTCTTTATCTCTTTTTTCAACCTTTCCATTCCTTTTTTAATCTCTTTTTCCACATCCGGCTCTCCTTCAAATGCCTCTGTATACTCGTAAAGCTCATTCAGTTCTTTTTCCAGTTTTTCCATAGTCTCTACTACCTTTTTTGTCTTTGATAGCTCCTCGGTTATTTTTTTTGCTTCCTCTGGATTCTGCCATAAAGAGGGGGAGGAGGTTTTCTTTACCAGTTCTCTCAGTTTTTTTCTTTTTTTCTCTATGTCAAAGAAACTCCTTGAGTTTTAGAAGTTTTATCTGCAGTTCTTTAAAATCCTCCCTCATTTTACTTTATTTTGCCATACTTCTTCTCAAACTTTTCTATCCTTCCTGCGACTACTCCTGTTTTTTTCCTCTTCCCGGTATAAACTGGGTGACAGTGAGAACATATCTCCACGGCAATCTTGGGTTTTGTTGACATGGTTTTATATGAAAAACCACATGCACATGTTACCACTGCCTCCACATATTTGGGATGTATTTTTTTCTTCATTTCACCTCCTAACCTTCGTTCATTGATTCAAGAAACTCCTGGTTATTTTTAGTAAGTCTCATTTTATCCAGGATAAACTCCATCATTTCAATGGGGTTCATCTCTGCAAGTATTCTTCTCAAAAGCCAGAGTCTATTAAGTTCAAAATCGGATAGGAGGAGTTCCTCCTTTCTCGTCCCTGACTTTTGAAGGTCTATTGCAGGAAAAATCCTTCGGTCTGCGAGTCTTCTATCAAGAACCAGCTCCATATTACCGGTGCCCTTGAACTCTTCAAATATAACCTCATCCATTCTACTTCCTGTATCTATAAGGGCGGTAGCAATTATGGTTAAGCTTCCTCCCTCCTCTATATTTCTTGCAGAGCCAAAAAACTTCTTCGGTTTGGTAAAGGCGTTGGAGTCAAGCCCTCCAGAAAGAGTTTTCCCGCTGTGGGGTATTACATTATTGTATGCTCTTGTGAATCTCGTGATACTATCAAGGAGTATCACCACATCCTTCTTATGCTCCACAAGTCTTTTTGCCTTTTCCAATACAATATCTGCCACTTGGATATGTCTTTCAGGAGCCTCATCAAAGGTGGATGAGATCACCTCTGCATCTACGGACCTTTCAAAGTCAGTCACCTCCTCAGGTCTTTCATCTATTAAAAGAATCATTAAATTGATTTCTGGATGATTCTTCCTTATACTCTTTGCTATCTTTTGCAAAAGAATGGTCTTACCTGCTCGGGGTGGAGAGACAATAAGTCCTCTTTGCCCTTTTCCTACCGGAGTAAAAAGGTCTACAACCCTCATGGACATATCATCGTCATCAGGATTCTCAAGATGTATTCTCTGGGTGGGATACAGGGGAGTAAGGTTATCAAAGGGAATTCTCTCCAAGGTCTTTTCAACGGGATCAAAGTTTACAGAGTTTATCTCAACCAGTGCAAAATATTTTTCTCCATCTCTTGGAGGTCTGGCTTTTCCAACTATTGTATCACCCGTTTTGAGTCCTTGTTTTTTTATTATTACTGGAGAGGCATATATATCATCTGGACTGGGAAGATAGCTGTGAGCAGGGGAGCGTAAGAATCCATATCCTTCAGGTCTCACCTCCAGTACACCCATTATATCCACTCTTCCATCCTTCTTTTGTTTACTCTCTGCTTCAAGGATTGCAAGAACCAACTGTTCCTTTCTCATATCAGAGTAGTTTATTCCATACTCTTTTGCGATCTTCTGCAAATCTGCAAGTTTTTTTCTTTTTAGAGTTTCAATCTCCATAGACCTCCTTTTTTTGAAAATTACCCTGGTTAAATTTTACCTGGGACTGTTTAATTATAAACCTTTTTTTTAAAAAGTCAAGCCCCTGCAGAATTCCATATCATATTAGTCAGAAAACAAATAGGTTTATGAAAGGATATAAATTTATTATTTAGGAAGTTCCTCCATCCCTTTTAGCTTATCCTCAAACCTTGCAAGCCTTCTTGATGTATCCTCATATTTGGTTCTTGCATTAAGTATATGTTTACCTAATACTTCAAAATCCTCTTTAAATCTTTCCAAGTCACCATAAAGCCTTGAAAGTCCTTTTATTATTTCGGAGGCTTTTTTCTCTATTTTCATCCCCCTTAAACCAAGAACAATTGCTTGAAGATATGCATAAAAGCTATTTGGAGAAACAGGAATTACCTTTTTTGCAAGAGAGTAATAAAGGAGATCCTCGTCCTCCTCTTCTTTAACTATAACCTCATAATAGACATTTTCTGCTGGAATATACATCAGTGCAAAGTCGTAGGTTCCTTCATCTGGAAGTATATATTTGGATGCTATTGCGTCTATGTGTTTTTTTACATCTTGGGTAAACCTCTTCTTTTGAACTTTTCTTTCTCCTTCACTTACTGCATCCATTAATTTTCTGAAGTTTTCCAGTGGGAATTTTGAATCTACGGGAACAAGCCTGTCACCCAATTTTATTACTGCATCCACAATATTTCCTTTGAATTGATACTGCAGGGCATAGTACTCTTTTGGAAGTATTTGAGATAAAAGGTTTTCTAAAAGCAGTTCTCCCATCCCTCCTCGTGGCTTTGGGGCTTTTAGAATGTCCTCAAGTTTTTTCATCTCCTTGCTCATTTGAGAGAGCTCTTGGGTAGCCTGGGATAATGCTCCAAGATTTTTTTGTACATCTGTAATCATTTTTGAAGTGGTATCCAGTCTCTTTGAAACCTCTGAGGCGGTAAAGTTCATCCCCTCTCTTAACTCTTTACTAAGTTCCTCTATTCTTCTTTCCAAAACCCCGGTAACTTCTTTTGTTGCCTTTATTTCAGAAAACAAAACACCTTTAAGTTCAAAGAAGATAAAAACAGTTATAAGACCCAAAAGTATAAATCCACCTATAATAATAAATGTCATACAACCTCCTTTAAAAAATAAAAATGGGCAGGGGAGGATTCGAACCCCCGAAGGCTTCTGCCAGCAGATTTACAGTCTGCCCCCTTTGGCCGCTTGGGTACCTGCCCTTAAGCTGGCGGAGGGATTTGAACCCCCGACCTGGTGATTACAAATCACCTGCTCTACCACCTGAGCTACGCCAGCGTATTAAATTTTAAATAATTTTAATAAAATGTCAATAAAAGATAATAAAATTTTTGATAATATCCAAGAAATTTTACATTAAGTTGACTTCGTTTTGGTTTGGCTTAATCTTATACCATGAGAAATAAAATGAAAATCGTATGTTTGGGGCTTTCGATAGTTCTGAGTATAGCCTTTGCCTCAGCCAGGAAGTTCCAATTTGTGGTGATGGGAGATAACAGAGGAGTGAAAGCAGGGGTTCAACCAGAGATATTCAAAAAGATTGTGAAAGAGGTAAATCTGCTTAATCCCGACTTTGTGGTTATAGTGGGAGACCTTATCCTTGGTTATACTTCAGATACCGTTCTTATAAGAAGGGAATGGAGGGAATTCAAAAGGACAATAGCAGAACTTGAAGCTCCATTTTATCCTGTGGCGGGTAACCATGATATATGGGACGAGGTTTCTTTAAGAATTTATAAAGAAGAGTGGGGAAAGCTATACTACTCCTTTGATCATAAGGGATGTCATTTTATTGTGCTTAACAGTGAGATCCCCGGGGAGGTAGATTTTATAACGAAAGAACAGCTTAACTGGTTAAAGGAAGACTTGAAAAAAGCCAAAAATGCAAAATATAAGTTTGTATTCCTCCATAAGCCGGTCTGGGCATATGAAGGAAAAAAGAAAGAAAAATGGATTGAAGAGATACATCCCATTCTGGTAAGGTATAAAGTGAATGCTGTTTTCAGTGGTCACTGGCATGTATACGAAATAGATTATAGAGATGGTATACGGTATATTATAACCGGAGGTGCAGGTGCTCCTGTGGGAGAATATCCAGAGGCTGGAGATTTCTTCCATTATTTGTTGTGCACCGTTGAAGAGGAAGATATAGAAATAGCAGTGATCAAGCCAGGTGGTATTCTCCCTGAGGATGTGGTAAAGTTTAAGGAAGCTCAAAGGCATCACCGGATAAGGAAGGAATGTGTAGGTTACCCTTGTCTTACGCTTCCACTGCCAAGAAAAGGAAAAATCAACATTACACTGGATAACCCATTTTCAGATTCTGTTTCTGGAGTAATGAGATGGAATCTTGAAGGATTTGGTGAGTGGAGAATAGAGCCTGTTGAGCAAGAATTTAAAATTTCTCCTTTTAATCAAAAGAGTTTTGATTTTAAACTGAGTATATCTAAGAAGATTTTTAGTTACCCTACCCCGAGATTAGAAATATTATATCCATATGCAAAGCATAAAAAACCTGTTGTTGTGAGAAGAGAGATTGTATTGGTGCCTCAGTATAAATGTAAGAAAGCTCCTTCCCATTTTATTATAGATGGGAATTTAAAGGACTGGCAAAAATTTAACCCCATAAGATTTAACAAAAGATATCAGCTTGCCTCAAGAGATACAATAAGATGGGAAGGCAAAAAGGACAAAACCGCAGAGGTATACTTTTCATGGGATGAAGAGTATCTCTACTTTGCAGTAAAGGTTATTGATGATGTTTTTTATCAGGAAGGGAATAAACCCACCCTCTCCCTGTGTGACTGTGTGATTCTTTCCTTTGATGTAGAAGATAGTCCAAGAAAACCAGGCAAATTAAAAGGCGTTTTTACTATATACTTCTTCGCATTAACCAAGGAAGGACCAATAGTATACCGAAGATATGCTCGACCCGAGGATGAGGTAGAAAGTGTTGAAAAAATAGAGTTTAAAGGAAGAAGAAATGGAAAAGAAGAGGTTTATGAGGGAAAATTACCATGGGGAGCACTCAAATCAGGATTTGTACCCTTGGTTGGAGGAGTAGTTAGAGTAGATATTGTGATTCCGGATAATGATGGTGAAGGTAGGGAGAACTGGTTTCAATGGACCCCAGGTTTGATGCAGAAAGGAAATCCTGCATACTTCGGTGAATTGATTTTTTACTAATACCTATAGAATATTCAACATTTCTTTCCCCCAGCATGCTCTGTTTCTTCCTTCCTTCTTTGCTTGATAAAGCAGTTCATCTGCTTTAGAAATTAAAGATGATTTGTCTTTAGCATCGGATGGATAGGATGCAACTCCTATACTTGCAGTAATTACCAAGTTCTCTTTTCCGCTAAACCTTAAGTTTCTTATATCTTCCAAAAGTTTTTGGGCAACCATTACTCCTTGTTTTTTTAAAAGACCAGGAAGCACCACCGCGAACTCTTCACCTCCATATCTTGCAGCAATCACTTCCTTCTTTTTTAACATGGTTCCTATCTCTTTAAGAACTGAATCTCCAAAGGGATGACCATAGGTATCATTTATTTTTTTGAAGTGGTCTATATCTATCATCAAAAGTACCAGATTTTTTTCTTTTTTCAATAGTTCATTTAGGGTCTCCTGAAATGCCCTGTGGTTTAAGAGTCCGGTAAGGCTGTCCTGTGTTGCAAGGGCTTGGAGTTTTTCTGCATACTTAACCCTAAGTAAGGCAGTGGATAGAATCCTTCCCAGGAACTCTGCTATTTTCCCATCCCGGGTTTTAAAATAATTTTTTTCCCTTTTTTCGACCCATATAACTCCTTTTAATTCCTCTGCTTCATACACAGATACCAGAAGAGACCTGTTAAAAGGTCTTGGCTCATTTTCATCAAACACCACTATCCCCTGCCTCTTTATGTCAGGGTTCAGCAAAAATCCTCCATGTTTTATCACTGTGGATACTATTCCTTTATCTAAGTTAAAGATGTAATTTTCCTTAACCAAAACATTGCCCGCTGTTTTCACTATTTTCCCTTTTGAATTAATTATTTCTCCAATACCTGCACCATCTCCTGAGAATATCCCGGAAAGAAGGTTAACAAAATCTCTGTATACCTCCTCTCTTTTTATCTTTGAAAATATGATTCCAGAGAACTCATAGAGGGCTGAGAACCTTAGGGCATCCTGCTGTCTTTCCTCAAACAGTTTTGAAATCTTTATGAACTCTTCAAAAAGAACAGCCATTTTTTTCAAAAACTCTTTTCTTTCCGGAGTAAACTCTTCTCTTTCTATATAGTCTGCAACGAGTAATCCTCTTATCTCTTTTTTATCTCGCATACACACAATCCCAACGGACTTTACAAATGTATCCCTTTTATAATATCCTAAGAGCATGGAGTTTTCATAATAGTCATTTATAAAAACATCCTTTTTTTCTTTTATTGCCCATCCCGTTATACCCTTTCCAATTTCAATTTCCGCATTTTCATTGAAGTAAATAGATTTTGATACTCCCTTTATAAGCCTTGCCTTTCCTTCACAGACTCCCCAAAATGTCACAGTATGGGGGTTTATGATGGTCTGAATTACATACAGCATCTTCTCCACAAAATCTTCAATATCGGTGGAGTATATTTCTTGCCTGAGGACTGCAATTCTTTCTTGAATCTTAGAGTATATTGGGTCCAAGAACTTCTTTTTTGCTTTTTCTCTTAAAAACTTTTTCTCCAGAACTCCTCTTCTTCTTTTCTCCCCGTATACCACAAATCCTATTGTAAGACTAAACAGGAGGAAAAGAAATACAGAGTTCAAAAAGGATGCATTTCTTATTAAGGAAGTTATTATTTCTATAACTATTACATAGGATATTCCTAAGCCATAATTTTTTATCTCAAAAAAGTATGCTCCTAAGGCAATTGGAACAAGATATGAGAAGAAAAAGACCCCCTGGGTTCCTCCTCCCAGTCTCACTCCTATATAATTAAAGGAGAGAGCAAGCAGGAATGTAAACAACTTTCTCTCTGTAAAGATTGCAAGGGAGGCAAGTAAGGGAAAGGGGAATAGAAGAACCGAAGGTATTTCCTTGTCCCAGAGTCCGAAGAGTCCGCTAAATGATAAAAAAAGGAAAACTCCTACTTTTATCCAGTTTTTTATTCCCACTCTATAGTCGCAGGAGGTTTTGAAGATATATCATAAACTACTCTTGTTACTTCCTTTACTTCGTTTGTTATCCTTGCAGAGACCCTTTTTAAAAAGGAAGCTTCAAAAGTTGCCCAGTCAGCGGTCATTCCATCCTCACTCCTAACCGCCCTTAAGGCAACGGTGTACCCATAGCTTCTTTCATCACCCATTACCCCCACACTTTTAATGGGAAGGAGAACTGCAAATGCTTGCCACACCTTGTCATATATATTCTCTCTTTTCAATTCTTCTATAAAAATAGAGTCAGCCTTTCTCAGAATATCCAGTTTTTTGGCTGTAACTTCTCCAATAACTCTTACTGCAAGCCCGGGTCCCGGGAATGGATGTCTTTTAAGGAAATTCTCAGGAATCTTAAGTATCTTTCCAAGTTTTCTCACCTCATCCTTAAAAAGTTCTCTTAAGGGTTCTATCAATTCAAACCTCATCTTTTCTGGAAGTCCTCCCACATTATGGTGGGATTTTATTTTTGCTGCAGGTCCTCGACTTACCCCACTTTCTATAACATCCGGATAAAGGGTTCCCTGGGCAAGGAATCTAACATTTCCTATTTTTTTTGCATGCTCCTCAAATATTTGGATAAATGTTTCCCCTATTATTTTTCTTTTTTCTTCTGGATCTTTTACTCCTTTAAGTTTTTCAAGAAATATTTTGGAAGCATCTATGGTTCTTAAAGGTATGAGTTTTTTAAGAGCTGTTTCCACCTCTTTTCTCTCATTCTCTCTTAAAAGACCATTATTTATAAATAAAGGATAGACTCTATTCCCCACAGCTTTTGCAACAAGAACCGCGGTAACCGCTGAATCCACTCCCCCAGATACTCCACATATAACTCTTTCTTCATCCTTTACCCTCTTTCTTATCTCTTCTATCTTTTTCTCTGCAAGTTTTGTAAGGCTCCAGTTTTTTTCTGCATCACATATTTTAAAAACAAAGTTTGAAAGGATTTTTTTCCCATAGGCTGTGTGGATGACTTCAGGATGAAATTGAACTCCATATATTTTCCCCTTTTTGATAGCCGCCTTATCCAGGGTTTCGGTTTTACCGAGGGATATAAAACCTGGAGGAAGTTTCTTTACTAAGTCTCCATGGCTCATCCAGACCTTTATTCTTTCTGGAACTCCATCAAACAGGGGGTCCTTTCTTTTTATTTCAAAAAAGGCTGGACCATACTCTCTTTTTTCTGCTTTTTTAACCCTTCCTTTAAAAATCCATGCTATCAATTGATGACCATAACATATTCCAAGAATGGGTATACCAAGCTTCCAAATTAAAGGATGGGGTTTGTATCCTTCTTTATAAACACTTGCAGGACCTCCTGAAAGTATGAGTCCATACGGATTTTTATGCATTATATCTTTTCCAGGGTGGTTATATGGGAGTATCTCTGAATAGACCCCAAGCTCCCTTATTCTTCTTGCAATCAACTGGGTATACTGGGATCCAAAATCCAGTATTATTATTCCTCGCATGTTAGTGTAAGAAATGTCTGGTATTGGTAAATAATAGGGCGATTTTGTGTTCGTCTGCTGCTTTTATTACCTCTTCATCTCTTATAGAACCCCCTGGTTCAACAACCGCGGTAATACCCTCCTCTGCTGCCACATCAATTGAATCCCGGAAGGGGAAGAATCCATCCGAGGCAAGAACTTTTAGCCCTTTATATTTTTTTGCTTTTTCCACTGCCATTCTTACCGCATCCACTCTGTTGGGCTGTCCGGTTCCTATTCCAAGAGTTACATTTTCTGTGGTTATACATACTGCATTTGACTTAAGATGTTTTACCACCTTCCATGCAAATAAAAGGGCTCTTTCTTCCTCTGGAGAGGGTTTCTTTTTGCTCATCACCCTCCATTCCCTTACCTCCTCCTTCTTCATATCCCTATCCTGGACAAGAAATCCTCCAAGTATCGACCTCATCTCAAAGGATGGGATTTCTCCTTCAAATGTCACCACTCTTAATTTCTTCTTTTTTTTCATAAGTTCAAACACCCCTTCATCCACCAAAGGGGATGCTATGACTTCAAAGAACTTTCCTCGCATAAATTCTGCAATTTTTATATTTAAGGGGCGATTTATAACAGCCACACCCCCATAAGCAGAGATAGAGTCAGCATTGTATGCCATTTCAAAGGCATCCTCAATCCTCTTTGCTGTGGCAGCTCCACAGGGAATCGTGTGTTTTATTATGGCACAGGCAGGTTCTTCAAACTCCTGGACAAAAAGTATTCCTCTGTGAATATCAAGTAGATTGTTATAAGATAAAGCATGACCTAAATGTTCTTTAATTTTAAACTCCTTGTTAAGGAGCCTATAATAAACTGCTTTTTGATGGGGGTTTTCTCCATATTTTAGTTGGGTCTCCTTTTGCCCATATACTCCCCAGATATTTTTTAAAGAGAAGAGATTTCTGGCTATTTCAAGGTCATACATGGAGGTGAAAAGGAAAACCGAGGCAGCCTTTTTTTCTCTGAAGGATAGAGAGGTTTCTCCATGGTTTTGTTTAAGCTCTTTTATAAACTCTTCATACTCCTTTGGAGATTTTATAACAGTTACATATTTATAATTTTTTGCAGCAGCCCTTATGAGAGAGACCCCACCTATATCCACAAATTCAGTAAGTTCCTCTAAGGAGAGGTTTTTTTCTTTTGCTTCTAAAAAGGGATAAAGGTCCACCACCACCACCCTTATCTGAGGAGGTATAGAAAGAATTCCTTTAAAAATTTCATAATGGAGGGTTTTTACCCTTTTATCCTCTTCTACTCCGGTAAGTTCTTGAATACTTGTTACTTTTAAACCCTTCGTAGAAAGAAAGGATGCGGTACCCTTGGTGGCTATTAGTTTGTACCCATAGGAGGCAAGAACCTGGGCTAACTCCTCGGAGCCTTCTTTTCGATACAAAGATAAAAGAGCGACCTTCTCCATCATGCCCCGAATTTTTTTAATCTTCCTGCATGGGCAAGGAGTAGAGGCATTACATCAAGGGAGTTCATTCTTCCCAGTAACCCTTTAGCACATCTTTTCTCAGAAAAACCCCCAATCCCTTCCCTTCTTGCAGTGGGAGCATAAAGGAGAAAGGGATTGGGATGCCATGAATGAGCCCCAAGGACCGAAGGAGTGGAATGGTCTCCGGTTATTGCTATTACAGAGAATCCCATTTTAAGTATCTCTGGAACAAATTTATCTGCTTTTTCTATAAACTTTACCTTTTCCTCAAAATTCTTATCCTCCCCCGCCTTGTCTATCTCCTTAAAATGAAGATAGAAGAAGTCGTATTCCAAGAAATGATTTTTCAGGGTTTCTATCTCTTCTTCCCAGGATGTCCCGGTCTTCAGAACATCCATTCCAACAAGTCTTGCAATGCCTTTATACATCGGGTAAGTTGCTATTCCTGCAGCCCGAATTTTATACTTTAAGGGGAAGGGAGTAAGGGAAGGAAGCGATGCAAAACCTCTCAAAAGTATACCATTTGCCCTTTCTTCCTTTCCTATTCTTTCCTGAACCTCCAAGATAAACCGATTTGCTATCCTTGCGAGTTTTCCAGCATCCTCTTTTAATGGTTTTATAACTGCAGGAGGCTTTCCTTCTTTTTGGGGGTCGGATTCAGTAACAGCAGCAACCAGTCCTTCTCCCCTAAAAACCACCACAAATCTATGTTCCTTACCAGGTTTTATGATTATCTTGACATCCTCTATTTCTTTTATCTCTTCAGAAAGCATTTTACATATCCTTATATTTTCTTCAGTGGGAATTCTGCCTGCCCTTCTATCCACTACCACTCCATCCTTTATAGTACAGAAGTTTCCCCTTACTGCTACATCTCCAGGTTTTAGCTCCATATCTACTCCCAGGGCTTCAAGAACCCCTCTTCCTATATTATGCTCTATCGGGTCGTAACCAAAAAGGGCTAAATGGGCTGGACCTGAACCGGGAGTTATACCAGAAGCCACAGGATCTATCAATCCTAAGGAGCTTTTTTCTGCAAGCGCATCTAAATTGGGAGTTTTTGCCTCCTCAAGCTCTGTTTTTCTATCCCTCTCCACACCGCCTACCCCATCTAAAACCCAAAGCAGGATTTTATTTTCATTTTCTATTAAAAGCTCAGCAAGAATTGCATCAACCTTTCTCATAAAAAAGTATATCCAGGAGTATTCTAAAGTCAATAAACTGTATTTATTCGGAATAATTCCTATTTTATTAAGGCATTTATTGCATTTCCAAAATTCGGAAACTTTCTTGACAATGGCAAAATAAGGTGTAAATTTAATATACAGCATAAAAAGGAGGAGATATGAAAAAAATTTTTTTGTTTCTTACAATGGTAGCTGTTTTTTGTGGACCAAGCGTAAAAAAGGTGGCAATAGTTACATATGTTTCCCATCCGGACCTTGAGCAGTGTGTAAGAGGAATAAAGGAGAGTCTTGCAGAGGAGGGTTTTAGAGCAGGTAAGGATATAGAGATAAGAGAGTTCAATGCCCATGCAGATACCGCCAAACTTACCCGAATAGTGGAGGGGCTGGAGGGTAAATACTCTCTTATCATTGCTCTCACAACCCCGGTCCTTGAGGCTGTATGCCAGAAGGTTTTCAAAACACCCTGCGTTTTTGGAGCAGTCTCTTATCCTCTTGGAATAAAAGGCATGGGAGATAACTATGAAGAACACCGGGAGAATATTACCGGTGTGGGAGTTCCTCCGGTGGTGGATAAAACCCTCAAGTATATGCTTTCAGTAATAAAGAGAAAAGTTGTGGGGGTGATATGGACCCCAAAAGAGGTAAACTCCTGGCTTGAATTACAAGAACTTAAAAGGATGAGAGAATACTTTGCCTTCAAACTTGTGGAGAGGATGGTGACCTCTGTGGAGGAGGTGGAGGGAGCAGTAAAGGGAATTTTAGGCGAAAATATCGGTGGGATATATCTACTTCATGACAATACAGTCACCAGCAGATGTTCCGTGGTGATTGAGGAAGCAGATAAAAAGAAGGTCCCGGTTTTTGGACCCACCGCCTTATACGCAGAAAAAGGAGTTATATTTGGTATAAGTGCAGATTACTATAAAGTGGGGAAGAAAGTGGGAACCATTGGAGCAAGAATTTTAAGAGGTGATTCTCCAAAGGATATCCCAATCATAAATTATGCTCCTGAGATAATTTATGTGAATCAAACGAAGGCAAAGAAACTGGGTTTAAGCATACCAAGGGAGCTGTTAAACACCGCCACAAAGGTGTTTTAAAATCAAATTTGACTTAAGGAGGAATAAGGCTATAATTCTTAAGTGGAATTAATAACCAGACGAGAATTTCTTAAAAAGAGTCCCGTCTTTGTAGGAACTCTTTTATTTTTGCCTGAAGTTCTTATAGGAAAAGTATCAGGATACAAATATGGATTTGTTGAAAAGAAAAGGGCAAGGTACTATAAGAAGCTTGAAAATGGAAGGGTTCAATGTCTTTTATGTCCAAGGAAATGTGTTGTAAGCCCGGGTAGAAGAGGAGGGTGCAGGGTGAGGGAGAATATAAAAGGAAATTACTATACCTTGGTTTATGGAAATCCCTGTGCAGTTCATATTGATCCAATAGAAAAAAAACCATTTTTCCATTTTTTACCTGGCACCTATGCTCTTTCAGTGGCAACTGCGGGTTGTAACTTCTACTGCAAGTACTGTCAGAACTGGGAGATTTCTCAGTTCCCCCCTGAAAGAACCTATAATATGGCTCTTTCTCCTTATGAGTTGGTGAATATGGCTTTGAAATATAGAACTCCATCCATTGCCTACACCTATACCGAGCCTTCTGTTTTTTATGAGTACATGTTGGATACTTCAAAAATCGCCTACAAAAGGGGGATAAAAAACATATACCATTCCAATGGGTATCTCAATCAAAAGCCATTAAAAGCACTGATTCCTTATCTCTCTGCTGCAAACATTGACCTTAAGGGTTTTTCAGAGAGGTTTTACAAAAGTATCGCAGGGGGAAGATTGAAGCCTGTTCTTGAAACCATAAAGACTTTGAAAAAAAACAAAGTATGGATTGAGATAACCAATCTCATCGTTCCCACAAAGAATGACAAAGACTCCATGATAAGAAAAATGGTGAAATGGATAGTCAACGAGCTAGGTCCTGATGTTCCAATACATTTTTCAAGATTCTACCCCATGTATAAATTAAAGGAACTCCCTCCCACACCTGTTAGAACCCTGGAAAGAGCAAGAGAGATTGCAATAGGGGAAGGGATGAAATTCGTTTATATAGGAAACGTATTTGGTCATGAGGCTGAAAATACATACTGCCCTAAGTGTAAAAGGGTGTTAATAAGAAGAAAAGGATATACAATTATTGAGAACAACATAAAAAATGGAAGATGTCGGTTCTGTAAAGAAAAAATTCCTGGGGTTTGGTGATGTGTGGTTTTTTTGCAATAGTCTTTGAGAAAGATAGAGAAGACCTGGGAAGAATACTGTATGAAGCAGGTAAGAGACTTTCATACCGGGGTTATGACTCAGCGGGAATGGTTACCTTGGATTCTAACAATAGGTTTGATCTAAGAAAGGATGCAGGAGAGATAGAGGAACTGGAAAAGAGATTGGGATTCACTCAAATGAGAGGGAAAAGAGGTATAGTGCAGCTGAGGTGGGCTACTTTTGGATTTCCAAATCAGAACAATTCCCAGCCCCACACTGATTGTGAAGAGAAACTTTTTGGAGCCCATAATGGGAATATCATAAACACCAAATTTTTAAGGGAAGAACTGAAGAGTAAAAATCATATAATTAAAGGAGAAAACGATGGGGAGATAATACTTCATCTTTTTGAGGAGGAGCTAAGGAAAAAGAAACCACTTTTAAAGGCAGCCTATGATGTGTACCGGAGGTTGAAAGGGGATTATGCTTATGTAATTACCGAAAGGGAAAACAACCATTTTCTTGCAGTAAAGCAGGGAGCCTCCCTTTTTCTTGGGATCGGAGATGGATTCCATTGTGTTTCAAGTGACCTCGTAGCTATTCTTTCCTTAACAAGGAATATAAAATTACTGGAAGACGGAGAGATTGTGTACTTCACCCCCACCCTACATCAGATATACCGGATAGATGATACAGAGAGGGAAATAAAAAAGAGAGTTTTTGTGCCCAACTTTTCAGCAACTGAGGTAAATAAAGAAGGGTACCGGCATTTTATGGAGAAGGAGATAGAGGAGATACCTAAAAAGGCAAAGGTGCTTATTAGTTATCTTCCTAAAGCAGAGAAGATAGATAAAATAATTTCTATATTAAAAAATTCAGAAAGAATATACATGACCGGAGCGGGCAGCTCCTTCCATGCGCTCCTTTTGGGTGCATACTACTTTAATCAACTGTCCGGAACTCATGTATATACCTCCTATGCCAGTGAGTTTATTGAGAGATTCGAGTCTCAATTTTCTAAAAAGGATGTTGTGATTTTGGTATCCCAGAGTGGGGAGACAAAGGATGTAAAAAATGTCCTGGATGTTATCCAGGAGAAGGCTTACATCATTTCCCTTGTAAACAATATAGGTTCGACCATTGCAGTTAATAGTAAACTCGTGCTTCCTATCACCTCTGATATGGAGATGGCTGTTCCAGCAACAAAAACCTTCATAAATCAATGTATCTCCTTTCTGTATCTTGCCATGAGACTTGGAGAGGAAAAGGGTTTTCTGGGAAGCAAAATAACCAAAAGAGAGTTTGTTAATATTCCCTATATTCTGGAAGAGATCTTTTTAAAGTCAAGAGCAGAAATGAAAAAGGTAGGGGATTATCTTAAGAAACATAAGGATGGATATATTCTTGGCTATGGAATAATGTATCCCATTGCCCTTGAGGCTGCACTTAAAATGAAAGAGGTTGTTTATGCTCATTACGAAGGTATATACTCCGGAGAGTTTAAACATGGACCCATCTCCAGAGTTGAAGAGGGTTACCCTGTAGTATTTTTTAGCTCTGTAAGAGATAAACATTTTATACTCTCCCATATGAATGAGGCAATAACCAGAAAGGCAAAGGTGCTTACTATTGGAGCAGATGATAGAGAGTTAAAGGCTCATAGTGATTACTATATTTCGATTCCTGTACATAATCCCTATATAGTACCCATAGCATCCATAATTCCATTCTATCGGATTGTTTATGATATTGCAGTGTCCTTAGGATATAATCCGGATAGACCAAGAAATATTTCCAAAACTATAACCGTAGATTAATGGGAATTTATATACTTCTTTTCTCACAGTTTTATTTTGGAAAGAACAAGGTTCAATATAGGGATTTTTATTTTTTGACTTATGAGACAGAGAGGTTTGATATATACACAGAGGAAGGCTCTGAAATCCTTGCATATTTCGCCCAAGAGGTGTTGGAGGAGGCAGCCGATGAATATAGCAGGAATTTTGGAGTAGTAATTGAGGAGAGAATACCTGTGATAATATACAACTCCCCCTCTGCTTTTTCTCAAACCAATATAATTCTCGAACCAATAGAGGAGTCAATCGGAGGATTTACCGAGTTATTTAAAAATAGAGTGGTGGTTCCATTCACCGGATCCTATAAAGAGTTTAAACATGTTTTAAGACATGAACTGGTTCATATATTTCAATTTCAGCTCTTTTTTTCTCTTTCCATTTCCAATCTTTTTTCATTGATTCCAGGATTCGTGCCACCCCTCTGGTTTATGGAGGGGATGGCTGAGTACTGTTCAGAACATGGGGGAGAGGATGCCTCGCTCTTTATGAGAGACCTGGTAATAAATGGGGAAATAATACCTCTCTCAGAGTTGACTCCTGAGCACGGATATCTTCTTTATAAAGAAGGAGAATCATTTTTTATATATCTTGAAGAGCAGTACGGTAAAAAGAAGGTTTTTGAGTTTATCTCTGCAGTAAAATTTAAAAAAGGTCTTGATGAAGCAGCAAAGTATGTATTTAAAAAGGGTTTTAAAGAAATAGAAGAGGAATGGATGGACTATCTTAAAGTAAAATATTGGCCTTATGTTGTATTAAAGAAAAACTTCAAAAAAAATGTAGTGGAGTTGACAAACCACAAAAAGACAGGTTCCTATTTCAATAAATCTATTGCAATCTCCTCCTCGGGAACAAAAATAGCCTTTATATCTGACAAAGAGGATTATACCGATGTTTATGTAGCCTCTGCTTTTGATGGTAAGATTTTAAAAAAGGTTATTACAACCGGAAGAACTGCTTCCTTTGAACATCTCCCTGTGTTACGGAGGGGGATAACCTGGTCTGAAGACGAGAGACACCTCTTTCTAATCGCATTTAGTCAGGGTTCTCCGGTTCTTTATAAAATAGATTATGAAAAAGGCATAGTAAAGGAGAAAAAAATTCTTCCCTTGGATGATGCATTCTCTCCATTCTTTTATGAAGATAAAATAGTTTTTGTGGGTGTTAGGGATGGGTACTCTGACCTTTATCTTTACGATACAAAGAAGAAAGTTTTAAAAAGACTTACCTATGATCCTTACGAAGATAAGGATCCCTTTTATTCTCCCCAAGGGATATTTTTCATTTCAGATAGACCGGTAAATCAAGAATGGATGCCAGGAATCTACGGAATCTTTCTTTTAAAAGAGAATGGTGAGATTGAAAATATATTTTATGGCTTTAAAAAAATAGCAAACCCCATTTTTTATAAAAAAAACCTGTATTTCATAGGACCCCACAAAGCACTTTACCGATTAAACATTAAAGACTCTGTTGTTGAAGAGGTTTTTTCCTCCCTTGCCACTATTGAAGAGATATCATTCTCATCCGAAGGGAAAATTGCGGTCTCTTTTTTCAGTGGTCTTGGATGGGATATTGGGGTTTTTAAAAAAAGGGCAGATAAACTGAAGGGTAAAGTAATCCAGTTTAAAAAAGAAAAGGATAAGGTGTTTTCATTCAAGACAATCGAAGAGGAGGATTTTATCTCTTATAAACTTAAATTTTCTCCTGATTATATATACGGTGCAGGAGGATATTCAACGCTTGCTGGATTTTCAGGATGGTTAAATCTTGGGATAAGTGATATGCTCGGAGACCATAGAATTTATGTGAATACATATCTCTTGGGAGATATATCTTTTTCCAACTTCATATTTGAGTACTGGTACCTGCCCCGGAGATGGGATATTGGAGTCGCAGCCTATCAACTCGTATCCTACTACTATCTTTTACCTTACTATGATATACTTATTGAAAGATATAGAGGAGGAGCATTGCTATTTTCCTATCCATTCAGTAAATTTAGAAGAGTGGAACTGGAGATGGATGGAATGTGGGTGGATGAGTATCTTTATCTTCACTATGATGATGAGTATTATCCTGGGAGGGAGTCTCACTATCCATTATGGTTGGCTGGAGGAGCTTTTGTTTTTGATAATATATTATGGAGATATTATACCCCTATGCGAGGCACCAGGTGGAGAGCATCCGGATATACTACCCTATTCTCCTCTTTGGATTTCAAAACCTTTTATATAGATTTTAGACATTATATAAAATTAACCCCGAGGTCCGCGTTTGCGATAAGGATGTTTGGGGGTAAAAGCATTGGAAAGGATGCCGAGTATTTCATCATAGGAGGGACCGGGTCTGTAAGAGGATACTCTGAATATGAGAGTATAGGGCATAATGTGGTTTTTACAAACCTGGAGGTGAGGGTCCCCTTTATAGACTATCTGAAAATGGCGTTTCCTATTCCTCTCACCATAAAAAATTTAAGAGGGGTAGTTTTTGCAGATGGAGGAGTATGCTGGAGTGACTCCCTTAATTACTATGACCCTTCAACCCAAAAACTGGGGGACATAAAGATAGGATATGGAGCAGGATTGAGATTTATAGTAAGCTACTTTCTTTTTAAGATAGATTTTGCATGGCCTTTCTTTTACTCAGAGACAGAAGACTACGGGATGAAGATTCATTTTTCTATAGGAGCAGATTTTTGAGGAAGTTCTCTCTACTTTTGGCTCTTATTTTATTTTCAGGGTGTATTCAATATATAAAACCTGTGATAGAGATAAAAGATTTACCTCTATATGCATGGGATATGCTGAAAAGGCAAAAGTCATTTCTTTTTGAGTATTGTATTTTCAAAAAATCAATTTCGTTGAATATAAAATTGAAGGGTGTGTTTAACACTCCCGATATTTTTGAAATAAAAGGAGAGTGGAGAGAAGGAGAGGAAAGTGAAAACGTGCATCTTATAGGTGTGGGAGATTTTGAGTTCGAAAGAAAAGGTAATAAATGGGAGTTACATGCAAGGGGAGAAGAAAGCAGAGTGTTTACTCAGGTTGAAAGAGTGTTTGGGTATCTTAGAAAAAGGAAAAAGGTGGAGGTTGTGGATTCCTCAGGAGAATTTTATATTTTGAAGTTTCATCCAAATCTTGCATTTCTTGACCCCTCTTTTTCAAAAAGGATGCAAGGACTGGTATTTATAGAGAAAAGACGGTATACCCTTAAAAAAATAGAGTGTTCATCTGAAGATGGTGATATAGGTTTTCGATTTGAAGTGAAGAAAGTAAACAGAGCAAAAAAAATAAAGATTCCCTTTGTGGTAAAAAGGGAGGTGGTGTATCGGGTGAAGAAAAACCCAAGGGAAGCAGAGAAGATGATTAGAAGAAGAATAAAGGAGGTGGGATTAAACGCGAAGGTAAAGAGAGAAAAAAACCTTATACGAATTCAGGGAGATTTATCACTCACTAAAAAGAGAATAAGGATGCTTTCATCCCCTGGGAAGGTATGTTTGGTTTTGCTTTCCTTAGAAGAGGAGGGAGCAAAGATATCGGTAAAAAATAACCCTGCAGATATATTCTATATAAAGGATACATTGTTAAAAGATGATATAAAAGAAGTAAGAGTTATATTTGATGAACTTTCAAGACCCATGCTTTTCGTCCATTTTAAAAAGAAGATTCCTGGAATTAAAGAATATTATGTAGGATTCGTTATAGATGGTGTCCTATATGAAGCAGAAAAATTTGACAACCCGGGAAAAATCTATATCATAAAAAATATAGGAACATACGATGAAGCAAACTATACAAAGGCTATATTACTTAATCCTATGGAGGAAAAATTAATGATAGAGAGAATAGAGGAGAAATGATAGACATATCCTTAGCAATATATGCGGTTTCGGTTTTTTTTCTTACTCTGTATGCCATGCATGCATGGCTTATGTTGTTTTACTATATAAAAGATAGGAAGAGGATAAGGGCTCCTAAAAGAAAAAAATGGGATAGAACCCCTATGGTTACGATTCAACTTCCTCTTTATAACGAGAGATATGTCGTGGAAAGATTGATCAAAAAGGTATGTGAGATAGATTATCCAAGGAATAAGTTAGAAATACAGGTGCTTGATGACTCTACGGATGATACTACCCGTATTGCTCAAAAATTGGTTGAAAAATATAAGGCTCAAGGGATCGATATAAAGCTTCTACATCGGGATGAGAGAAAGGGTTATAAGGCTGGTGCGTTAGCCGAGGGAATGAAGGTGGCAAAGGGAGAGTTTATAGCCATATTTGATGCGGACTTTTTACCTCCAAAAGACTTCTTGAAAAGAACTCTACCTTATTTTAAAGATAAAAAGATTGCAGTTGTTCAGACTATGTGGAGCCATATAAATTCCGATGAGTCTCTTTTAACCCAGGTTCAGGCAATCCTTCTTGATACCCATTTTTATATGGAGCAGTACATGAGAAACAGGCATGGATACTTTATTACATTTAATGGCACTGCAGGAGTGTGGAGGAAGAAGGCTATAGAAGAGGCAGGGGGATGGGATGGGGAGATTCTGGCAGAGGATATTGATTTATCCTACCGGGCACAACTTTTAGGCTGGAAGATGCTTTTTCTTCCCAATATTAAGGTACCTGCTGAACTTCCTTCAGACATGGAGGCTTTTAAAAATCAGCAGTACCGATGGGCTAAAGGAACAATACAGGCAGGCAAAAAACTTCTACCGGTTATATGGAGTTCAAATTTATCCTTTTTGCAAAAGTTCGAAGCCACCGTACATCTCTCTGCTCATCTTGTTTATCCTTTTATGCTTCTTTTAGCTCTTTTCCTTTTTCCCCTTTTACTTGCAAAGAGCTCACCAAAAGATTATGGGACATATTTTTATATCCTTGGAATATGCTCCATAAGTGCCTTTCCCTATATTCTTCTTTACGGTATAACCATCAAAAAACTGTATCGAAAATGGAAAAGGAAGATGCTTGCGATTCCTTTTGTAATATCAATTGTGATGGCATTAACACTAAACAATACCCTTGCGGTATTAGAGGGGTTCTTAGGGAAATCCTCGGAGTTTGTAAGGACCCCCAAGAAGGGAGAGAGAAGGGTTCTTTTGAAGAAAAAGAGGCTAAAACCCTCAACGGTTTTTGGACTTATCTTAGGAATCTATATGACCATTACATTTCTTTATGCATTTTTTACAGTGCAATTCTCTGTTTTTTTATTTATAGGACTTTATGCTTTTGGATTTTTCTATACCAGTGTTCCGGGTTTTGCCTCTTATTTTGAGGAGAAGAAAAGGGAGGAGGTGGTATATGGTGAACAGGAAATTACTTAAAATACTGGTATGTCCTAAATGTAAAAGAAGACTTGAATATATCAAGAAAGAAAATGGATTATGGTGTAAGAAGTGCAAACTGCTTTACAAAATTGAGAATGGAATTCCCAATATGCTTCCAGAAGAAGCTATAAGATACCCTCCCAAATGATAATCCTTCTTTTTGCATCATTACTGCAAATGGTAAAAAGTAGTGAAAAGGGGGTAGAATTAAAGATAAATACCCTTCTTTCTTATAAAAAAGAGAAGAGGATGACCCATGTACTTCTTATTGGAATTCCCCAAGAGGGGGAGGTGGATTTAAAAGTTATCTTTAAGAATCCTCAAATAATAGAAGATGTGCCTTTAAATATGCCTGGGATAGAGGAGGAAAAAGGTAAGAGCATTAAAATAACCCCCTCTATCTCTCGGGATTTTGAGTTTTCTAAAAGCATAGAGTGGTGGCGAGATATAAGGATTCTGAGGGTATTTCTTAATCCTCTGAGAAAGAATAAAGATGGAAAACTGGAGATGGCAGGAGAGGTGGATTTGAAAATAAGATTTCTTAAGAAACCCGAAAGAAACAATAGAATTTCGGCATTTGAAGATGTATATAAAAAGTCAATTTTAAACTACCAAGAGGCTCGATTCTGGAAAAGAAAAAAGGAAATCGCATCTATTACTTATGGTCCATTTGGGTCTTCGCGAAATTGGGTAAAAATAGTTGTGGATTCTGCAGGGGTCTATAAGGTATATGGGAGAGACCTTCAAAAGGCAGGAGTAGATATTAAAAAGATAAACTCCTTGACCCTGTCCCTTTATGGGGCTGTGGGATATATTCCTATAAAAAAAATCCCTTCCCAACTTACCGAAATCCCTATATATCTACATGATGGAGGAGATGGAAAGTTTGATAAAAATGATTATTTTCTTTTCTATGCTAAAGGAGCAGATTACTGGGACTGGAAAGACACAACCTACCATATAAACCCATACACAAGATACGATGTATACTGGCTCACTTGGGGCGTGAAGTATGGGAAAAGGATGGAGATTGTAAGAGAGAAAGAAGCGGTGAATGGGGAAGAGAATGTTTTTTCATTAATTCATTTAGAAAAAGAATCAGACTGTCCGGGAAGAGCAGGGATTTTATGGATATGGGAGGAGATAAGAAAAGATACTCGAGAAGATTCAGCTTATGTAGAATTCAATTTTAAACTTCCTCAGAGTAAAGTAGAGAGAGTAAGGGGAAGGATACTCTCCACAACCGAAAACACCCCGGTGGGAGTATACTTGAATGATAATTTAATATCCAAGATAGAGGAAATGCCGGTAAGCCGGTATGGAGTATCTCCATGGATTTTTGACGTGAATGTGGGAAGTTTAAAAGCAAAAGAGAATTTTAATCTCAAGATATCCACTTGGGGGGAGATTGGAGAAAATACAGTATATTTGGATTGGCTGGATTTTTTTTTGGAAAGAAAGTTTTCAGTTAAAAATTCACCATTTTTTATATTGGCAGAAAAAGGAAGAAGCTATAAGATTGTAGAGATAGAAAAACCTTTTATATTGCTGGATGTAACTACATGGTATAACCCCAAGATAATAGGAGGATGGTCAAAAAAATATGTATTTGAAAATGACCGAAACAGAATACTTTATCTGATTTCCGAAGAAAAATTTAGAGCACCTTTAAGTATAGAGAAAAAGAACCCTTCAAAAATTTTTAATAAATCATGGAAAGCAGATTACTTAATATTGGTTCCAGATGAATATTATTTTCCTGCCAAATCTTATGCCTCTTATCGCAAAGAGAAAGGATTTATAACCAAAGTAACAAAACTTTCAGAAATTTTTGATGCTTTTGGCTTGGGAATCGAAGACCCCATCGCGGTTAAGAGATTTCTTGAATATGTTTATTTTGTTGAAGGGTATAGATTAAAATATGTGATGTTTGTGGGAGATGGAACTTACGACTTCAAAAATAATAGAAACGAAAAGAGACCTTCTTATTTTCCTATATATACCGAAGGAGAAACCCTTAATCCAAGTGTACTTCATACTCAGGCAGCCTGCTATGACTCTTGGTTTGTAGATTTTGATGGGGAAGGAAATACTCCAGAAATAGTATTCGGAAGAGTGCCGGCAAGATCTGTGGAGGGATTGATAAGATATTTTTCCAAAGTGAAGGTATTTGAAGCTTTCTCTCTTACAGATTGGATACATAGGGTGGTATTTCTGGGAGACGATTTTACAAAAATAGAAAATGGTGAGATTGTCCCGGATAACATAACGGACCATATAGAAAACTGTGAAAAGATAGACTCCTTTATTTATCCATTATTTACAAGTAAAAAAATTTACCTGATTAATTATTCTTTCCAGGCTAAAGAGAAAAGAAAAGCAACGGATGACCTTATATCTCTTTTATCTCAGGGTACTCTATTCTGGATATTTTTTGGACATGGGAATGGATACCTTCTAACCCATGAGCATGTATTTAGGACAGAGGATGTTTCCAAAATTCACAATGATAAGAAGTATTTCATAGGGTTCTTAGGCACCTGTGGTGCAGGAAGGTTTGAAGATACCTATAAGGAGTGCATTGCAGAGGAGCTCGTAAGGGCTCCAGAGGCTGCTGTGGCAATGGTCGCAGCTACTAAAGGAACCTCATCCTTTGGAAATTTCTCATTTCTGAAGGACATGCTTTCAATATATTTGGAGAATCCTCAGACTCCCTTAGGACTTTGTTTTATTGCAAGTATTCCTAATGAGAAAATGGAGGAACTTTTTGGAGACCCTACACTTTCACTGCCCAATTTTAATCTCATTTCACTTTCTTATCCCAAAGAATTAAAGACTAAAGAAAAGTATAGTTTTACATTCCCCCCACATGGAGAAATATATATTGCAGAAATTTTTGGAAATCGGGAGAAAATCCATTACGAGGAAAAAGTTCAAGGAAAGACATTTTCAGTGGATTATACAGTAATGGGAACCCAGGCCATAAGACTCAACGGGGTAGTTTTAAATGATAGTGTAAAGATAGAGTTTACTCTTCCCCCTAATATAGAAGAAGGGGAAGACGGGATAATGTATGTGATTTTTAAGAATAAAAATATTTTTAATATGTTGTATAAAGATTCAGTTAAAATCTCAGAAGGTGTGGGGAATGACGAGGAGGGTCCTTACTTTCTATCATTAAAGATAAATGGAAAAGAGGCAGAAGGAGAGTTAATTATCCATCAAGATAAAATAAAAATAGAAGGTATTATTGCTGACAAAAATGGAATTAATATCACTGATAAACCAGGGAAAGGAGGACACAGGTTTGGGATAGTAACGGGCTCAGGTGAGTTTTATCCCCTTTCTCAGAATTTTGTCTTTTATAATAATACCGATACCGTTGGAGTGTTCCATAAAGAGTTGGAGTTATTAGAAGAAACAGATACCCTTTATATATGGGTTCTCGATAACCTATTGAATGAATCCTTTAAAAAAGTTATTTTAAAAATAGAGGAAGAGAAGTTGGAAATAAAAGATGTGGTGGTTTTCCCCACACCGGCAAAAAAGAATGCATTTTTCTTGTTCAAACTCAACACCACTGCAAGAATAAAACTGGATGTCTTTACTATAAAAGGGAGACCTGTCTGGCAGTATTCTGGCATTCATAGCCCAGGAATACACCAGGTTGAATGGGACTTGAGAGACTCTTTTGGTAGACCAGTGGCAAATGGAGTTTATCTTTTTAAACTCACCGCAGACTCTTACCAGGAGGAAACAAAACAAACAGCTGTCCAAAAGGGGAGTTTCATAGTCATTCGTTGATTTCTTTAATATTTTTACTGACTCTTAATGAATTTACAGACAAGATCATATCCTTAAAAAAGGATTCCAGCAATATTCAAATATTTTGGTTTTTAGATAAAAGCTTCTCGCCGATTTTTATACTGAATAGGGTTTATTACTCCTTCAATAAATTTGAACCCTCACCAAAATATTCAATAAGAAGTGTATGGATATTGAAAGAGGATACGATGAGGCTTTTAAAACTTACCACTCCATTTGAATATTTGGAAGGGGTTGCTTTTTCTCCTGATTTCTCATTTTTTTTACTTTTTTTAAAAACCAGCATACCCAGAGGAATTGAGATTGAGAAGTATAACCTTTCTGGGAATCTTACTTTTCAGATTCAAACAGATATTGAAAGAGTATTTTTTTCTGACTGGGATTTCATGGGCAATCTCCATATTTTTGGATACGATAAAGATTCTATTTTTTCCCATGTGGTTGTGTCTTTTAGAAAAAATAAGATAGAGTGTTTTAAAAAATTTTATCCCTTTGAGAGGTTTCAAGGGTTATGGAGTGATTTATCTTTTATTTTGTGTGATAATCTCTATCTAAGTAAGGAAAGAGTTATAAAAAATATGTATACGAAGAATGAGGTATTTTTTGAA
>CAZUTC010000005.1:0-15079 GCA_964623485.1 uncultured bacterium
AACAGAACCAGAAGTTACCGTTATTTTGTAATGCAGTAAGACTCCTTATTCCATATGTCATGGGCAATAGATTAGAAATAAACTGCAGTATGCGAGGCATTTTCTCCCATGGGATAATTATACCTGATAAAAAAAGTATAAGATACTCTAAAATAGGAGTAACAGCTCCTGTTCTTTTAAAAATCAATCCTAAGGATGCAATAAGGAGCCCAAAACCATATAAGGTAATAATTATTAAAATAGAGAGCAAAAAGGCTGTTAAAAAAATTCCCCATGATAAAAAAACAAATGTAATTTTTGGCTTAAAAATTATATATAAAATACTTCCTATTAAAATAATTCGAAAGATAGTAAATAAAAAATTCACAATAAATCTTGCAATAAGAATATAGAGGATTGGGCTTTTTGTTATAGATATGCGTTCTAAGGTACCGAGGTAGCGTTCCTCTGTTAAATGTTCTGCAGCATCAGATATTGCAGAGGACGCAAAAAGCCAAAGCAAAATCCCTATAAATGTAACACCTTGACCGGATGCTGTAAACAATGATTTAGTACCCCAATAAATCCCTCCTAAGAAAATGGAAGTAGCAATCGTTCCCATAATATAGTTAAATAGATACCGTTTTATATCAAACCAGAATTTAAAAATCTCTGCTTTAATTGTCCTTATCATGATATAACTCTTTAAATATCGTTTCAAAATCCAGTTCCTTTTTTTCTAAATTTAGAATTTCAAAATTGGAAACTATCCAATAAAATAACTTTTTTTGAGACAAAGGCAAATGGAGTTTTAAAGTAGTAGAGGATAGTTTCTTAAATGAAAGATTATGCTGTTTTAATTTCTCCTCTGTATCTTTGGTACTTCGTAAATAAACGATAATTTCTTTTTCTTGTGTTAAGTTTTTCATATCCAATGTGTTTCCTTCTTTAACTATTTTACCCTCTTTCATCCATAATACTCTTTCTGTAACTTTCTCGATAAAATCCATTCTATGACTTGCTATTATAAAAGTTTTATTTTCCTCTCTAACCCACCTTTTAATATCCTCCATTAGTTCTTCAGCAGCAATTACATCCAGTCCAGAAAGTGGCTCATCAAGAAATATTATTTCAGGGTCATTTATAAGGCAAGTAGCGACCGCAAGTTTCTTATTCATCCCGGCAGAATATGTAAAAACATATTCATCTTTAACATTATAAAGTCCCATTCTCTTTAAGAGTCTCTCAGTTTTCTTTTTAGCTTCAGAAGTGGATTGGTGATTCAAATAAGCAAAATAAAGAAGATTTGCTTCGCCGGTTAAATAATGATATACATTTCGCATCCCCTCTAATAAAAAAGAAATTTTTCCTCTTATAATATTGGGATGCTTTATAATTGATATTCCTTTATATAGAATATCTCCTTCATCAGGCAGTAATAAAGTAGCAATCTGCTTTAGTAGGGTGGTTTTTCCAGCTCCATTAGGCCCAAGTATTCCAACTATTTCGCCTTCTTTCACTGAAAAAGAAATATTGACATTTGCTTCTATTTTGTAAGCACCTTTTCCGAAATACTTGGTAAGTTTTTTTATTTCAAGTAATTTATTCATGGTTAGATGTTATAGAAAGTAAATAAGATGTCAAGTGGTTGCAGAATCCCATGACATTTGGCACGAGGGGTTATTCTTTATTTTTTTATTTTTTAAAAAGTGGGAAAAGTCTGAAGGATTTATTTTTTGACTTTTTTGCTTGGTAAGATATAATTTTGGGTGAAGAAAGAAACATTTGGATTATTCTTTATTTTTGTAAACTGTGTTCTTTCCCCTTACTATTCAGGAAAAGTACTTAAAAAAGATGAAAAGATTTATGGAACCGGAGTAACCGTGGGGCAGGCTTTTGATACGGAAGGTTCCCTCTATCCTTATTTTTATCCATCCCTTATTTTTGCAAGAGAAGGTCATGGAAATGGATGGGATAGTGGACTCCATATTGGATTTCTTCAGGTAAGAGCCGATGTTAGGAAGGAGATACTTCCAGAAAATAGAAATACTCCCTCTGTTGCAGGGGTGGTGTTGGTTCAGGGAGGAATTGTATATCCATCTCTTTTCAATCTTTTTTTGGGACCCGGTTTGCATCTTTACCGAAAAGGTTTATCCATGGGGGCAGAGTATATGTTTGGGATAGAAAAGGGCGAAGATATATACGGAGACCGGGTTTTTGAAAAATTTCATATTCTTTCTGTTTTCCTTGGTTACGCAATGGAAAGTGATGAATTTGGTGTATATCCGAGTTTTGGTATAACCATTTACTCACCATTTCTTTCAGAAAAAGACAAAATTTTAATGATATTCATGAGTTTTGGGATAGTGAAAAAATGAAAAAAATTTTTATATTATTAGGGGTTTTTGTATTCTGTCTTCCCTGGTATTTTGAGGATACAAGGATTCCAGCAAAAGGTAAAATGGAAGTGGAAGCCGGAGGAGGATATGGGGTTAGTTTTCTTCCGGATACAATTGGTGGAGGTCCCATACTCCCATGGATTAAATTCTCTTATGGGATTGCAGAGAATGATGCAGTGGTGTTTACATCCTCTTTTGGAGGCTTTGGTGTAGGTTGGAAGAAAAGGATACTCAATAAAGATGGAAAGAGAATATTGATAAATCCAGAGGTAAGAATAGGTTATATTGAAAATGATGCAGGAATTTTATTTATTTTGGGAAATGAAAAAATAAGTATAGGAACGGGCTTTAGACTTTATACCTCTTTTTCTTTTTACCAAAAATCTTTTCTGGTTCCCCTTTACTTAAGGCAGAATTTCGGCAGTAACTGTATGGGTGTGGGAGGAGGCTGGATTTATCCGGATATATTCTACATTGAAGTACTCGTAGCCTCTCCCTTTAAAAAATAGCTCATTTTACCTCCAATAAAAGCAAAATCTTATTAAACCTGGAGTTTGACTTTTTTAAAGAGGAAAATATCATACTTTTATAAAAGGAGGATAAAATGGTTAAAAAATTATATGTGATATTGATTTTAATAACCCTGTATATTCAAGCATATTCCAATGAGGTTTATCCTGTAGTTTCCAGTAATGAAGCCTTAAAAAAAGAGGAGATCACCACCGCATTGGCTTTTTTGGGTTTACATTTCAAGCGGTTTACATATGAGGTGCCGAAGAAGCACTGGTTAGAATTCACATGTGAACAATTTAAAAAAGGTAAAAAATTGGATAAAAAGAGAGTATCGCTTTTCTTTCCAAAAGGAGAAAATAACTTTCTTATCCTCTTGCATACAGAAAGGAGCCGAATAAAAATAGGATTTTTCACACCGGGAGAGGGAGGAGGTAGTGTATCTTATGAGTTTAAGGATAAGTATTCTACTTTTAGTTATAATGTATTAAAGGATAGAAAACTTGTACCAGGACGCAGGATTCCTTTGTTCGCGTGGGCAGCAAATAAAGAGTCAATAGAAGGTATAGGAGAGGGTCAAACCGTAGAGGAGGTCAAATCCAGGTATGATTTGGTTATCGTAGTATTTGTAAAGCTTATGTTTAAGAAATAAGAGTTTCTATATAAACTTGACTTTTGTAAAGATTGGATTTATCCTTTTAAAAAATTAAAAAAGGAGGAATTTATGGCAGAGAAAACAACCCTTTCGGTTATAAAGGCGGATATAGGAGGGTTTGTGGGGCACTCCGCATCCCATCCTGAGATAATTGCAAAAGCTGAGCAGTTGCTGTTATCTGCAAAAAAGGATGGAATGATAATAGATTTTCATGTTACCTATTGTGGTGATGATTTACAGCTCATAATGACTCATACAAAGGGTACTGATAATGAAGAAATACATAAATTGGCATGGAATACCTTTGAGGAGTGCACTGCCCTCGCAAAGGAATTAAAGCTTTATGGAGCGGGTCAGGATTTACTTTCAGATGCATTTTCTGGAAATGTTAAAGGAATGGGTCCTGGAGTGGCGGAGATGGAGTTTGTTGAGAGACCTTCAGAGCCTGTTATAATATTTATGGCAGATAAAACATCCCCTGGTGCTTGGAACTTACCACTTTATAGGATATTTGCAGACCCTTTTAACACTGCAGGACTTATAATAGACCCCCATATGCATGAGGGGTTCAGATTTGAGATTCTTGACCTTTATGAAGGACATACCATAATGCTTAATACCCCGGAAGAGAGCTATGATCTCCTTGCTCTTATAGGAGCTCATGAGAGTTATGTAATAAAAAATGTTTATAAAAAGGATGGGACAATTGCAGCCACTGCCTCTACGCAGAGGCTTTCTCTTATTGCAGGAAAGTATGTGGGAAAGGATGACCCTGTTTTAATAGTAAGGTCTCAGGCAGGTCTTCCTGCAGTTGGAGAGGTTCTTGAACCATTTACATTTCCCCATCTTGTATCAGGGTGGATGAGGGGTTCCCACAATGGTCCCCTGATGCCTGTGAGTTTCAAGAATGCTCATCCTTCAAGATTTGATGGACCTCCCAGGGTAATTGCAGCAGGATTTCAGATAGCGAATGGAAAGCTTATTGGTCCCAGGGACATGTTTGATGATCCATCCTTTGATGAGGCGAGAAGAACGGCAAATATAGTGGCAGACTATATGAGGAGACACGGTCCCTTTGAACCCCACCGACTTCCAAAAGAAGAGATGGAGTATACCACACTCCCAGGGATTCTAAAGAAGTTGGAAGAGAGATTCAAAGAGAGTAAATAAGTGTTTTTTAGAAAAAAGGCAGAAAAACCCGAAAAGAAGCCGGAGGTCCCTGATGGGCTCTGGCTTCGATGTGAATCATGCGGTGAAATCCTTTATCGAAAAGAGCTTGAGGCAAATCTTTGGATATGTCCCAAATGTAACTTCCATTTTAGAATCTCCTGCCAGAAATACCTTGAGCTTTTACTTGATAATGGAAAGCTTAAGGAGTTTGATGAAAAGATAGAGTCTGTTGACCCCTTGGGTTTTCCTAAGTATAAAGAGAAGTTAAAAGCATCCCAGGAAAAGACAGGTCTTGTAGAGGGAGTTCTTACTGGATATGCCACCATAGGTGGGATAAAAGTGGTTTTCGGGATTACAGATTTTGGATTCATTGGAGGCAGTATGGGCTCAGTGGTAGGAGAAAAGGTTGCACGAGCATTGAGAAGAGCAAGGAAGGAAAAACTTCCATGCATTATACTCACAGCCTCTGGAGGTGGGGCAAGAATGCAGGAAGGAATTCTTTCTCTAATGCAAATGGTGAAGACTTCTGCAGAGGTGGCATTACTGCATAAGGAAAAGGTCCCATATATAAATATCCTAACCCACCCTACAATGGCAGGTGTAATGGCTTCATTTGCCTCTCTTGGAGATATAATAATTGCAGAACCAGGAGCACTCCTTGGATTTACCGGACCAAGGGTAATAGAACAAACCATAGGAGAGAAACTACCTCCAGGGTTCCAGAGGTCAGAGTTTCTCTTAGAACATGGGATGGTTGATATGGTAGTCTCAAGAAAGGAGTTAAGAAATACTCTTATAAGAATATTAAAGATAGTTACAAGAAATAAATAGTGGCAAGGGTTGTTTTAAAGGGTATTACAAAGATATATCCAGGTAATATTGTGGCTTTGAAAAACATAAATCT
Source organism: uncultured bacterium (assembly GCA_964623485.1). Lineage (GTDB taxonomy): Bacteria > Hydrothermota > Tepidihabitantia > B3-TA06 > CAYQJV01 > CAZUTC01. The sequence goes on from CAZUTC010000005.1 coordinate 5,618, forward strand.
TGAAGTGGAAAGTGGAGAGTTCTTTGTGCTATTGGGTCCCTCTGGCTGTGGAAAATCCACCACCCTTAGAATAATAGCAGGTCTTGAGGAACCAACACAAGGAGAGATATGGATAGGAGATAAAAAGGTTAATGGTATAGAACCAAAGGATAGGGATGTGGCAATGGTTTTTCAAAACTATGCCCTTTATCCTCATATGACAGCATTCGATAACATTGCATTTCCTCTTAAAATAAGAAAAATAAAAAAAGAAGAAATAAACAAAAAAGTGAAAGAGGTTGCAGAGACCCTTGGAATAAAACATATTCTTTCTAAAAAACCAAGGGAGCTTTCCGGAGGAGAACAACAAAGGGTGGCTCTTGGAAGAGCAATGGTGAGAGAGCCGAAGGTGTTTTTATTTGATGAGCCTCTTTCCAATGTTGATGCCAAGCTGAGAGTGGAGATGAGAGCCGAGCTTGCAAGGTTACACAAAAAATTAAAGATAACCACTGTGTATGTTACTCACGACCAAGTAGAGGCTATGACCTTTGGAGAAAGAATTGCTGTGATGAACAACGGAGAGATAGTCCAGGTATCATCACCTGTAGAACTCTATAAAAATCCCGAGAATATATTTGTGGCTTCATTTATAGGCTCTCCATCCATGAATCTTATCAAAGGGGAGATAAAAAATGGGGTGTTTTTATCCAATGGATTCGTTTTAAAGAATGTTCCTCCAAAAATCTTTAAAAGATTTAAAAAAATAATTGTGGGAATAAGACCAGAGGATATTCAAGTATCTTTAAAAAAGAAGAAAAACTTCTTAAAGGCAAAGGTAGAACTGGTTGAACATACCGGAGGAGAAAGTATTGCATATCTTATCTTAGGAAAACAGAGAATTGTGGTGAAAACAAAGGAGGAGATAAATCTCCCTTGTGTTTATATTTTTCCAGAAAGAAAAAGGCTGCATTTTTTTGATGAATCAGGTAAAAGAATAAATTGACTTTGAATGATATTTGAGTATTATAATTATAAAAAGGAGGCTTTAGAATGCCCGTACCTAAGAGAAGACATTCAAAGGCAAGAGGAAGAAAGAGAAGAACTCATTGGAAAATAACGGCACCGCAGTGGGTGGAATGTTCCCATTGTCATAAACCCAAGCTTCCTCATAGGGTTTGTCCTCATTGTGGATATTATGGAGATAAAGAGGTAATATTTGTTGAGAAAAAGGAGAAATGAGGATAGCAATTGATGCCATGGGAAGCGACAGGGCTCCAGTTCCAGAGATAGAAGGAGCAGTTCAAATACTTGCTGAAGAAGATGATATCGAGATATATCTTATTGGGAAAAGGGATGTTTTAGAAAGGTATTTAAAAAAAATAAAAGACAAAAGAATGAAAATCGTGGAGGCATCTGGGGTAATAGAGATGGGAGAGGAGCCGTCAAAGGCACTCAAGAAAAGAAATTCCTCGATTGCAAAGGGTATAAGGTTGTTGAAAGAGAATAAAGTGAAGGGATTTATAAGTGCAGGTAATACCGGGGCTATAATGGCTTTTGCTCTTACAGTTCTTGGAACCATAAAAGGTATTAAAAGACCTGCCCTTGGTGCAGTTCTTCCAACTCCATACGACGGGAATACACTTGCTCTTGATGTGGGAGCCAATGTAGATGCAAAACCCCACCATTTGCTGGAGTATGCAAAAATAGGAGATGTTTTTGCAAAAAAGATCTTTAAAAAAAAGAATCCAAGAATAGGACTGTTGAATGTGGGAACCGAACCCACAAAGGGAAACAAACTTGTAAGGGAAGCATACAGACTGCTTCAAGATTCCGGCTTAAACTTTATAGGAAATATTGAGGGGAACGATCTGTTGAGTTACAAGACGGATGTAATCATCTCAGAAGGGTTCAGTGGAAATATTATGCTGAAAACCGGAGAAGGAATGGTTGAGATTATACTTTCGGTTCTTAAACACATTATGAAGGAGGAAAAGAAATACCGCTTTAGAAAATGGATTTCAAAACCCATAATAAAGGATTTTCTTAAAAGACTTCATTATGAGGAAACAGGGGGAGCATTTCTTCTTGGGGTCAATGGGAATATTGTGATAAGCCATGGAAGGTCAAGTCCCAGGGCAATAAAAAATGGAATAAGACAGCTTATATTTGCTGCAAGGGAAAATCTGCATGAAGCGATTGGTAAAGCCTTTTCTCGGTAGTTCTTTTTTAATTTTTGCTTTTTGTGCCAAGGAACCTGTGGGTTTTGAAGAGATTGGAAGAGGAGATACTCTCGTTTATTCTATTCTGCTTTTTTCAGATTCCTTACAAACTTTTGAGAATTACGTACCCATGGGCAAAGGTTCAAATCTTCTGGTGGGGAAGGATTCTCTATATGAAGCAAGAATGCTTATTGAAATTTCCATTAATGATACCATAAAAGAAGCAGATTCGGCATTTCTTATTCTTTATCCCAGGGAGGGTTATATAAACGATAAGTTAAAGGTAAAGGCTTATCCCATAAAATACCCCTGGGATGAGAGCTATGCCACATGGATACTTTCAACCCAAGATATGAGATGGGATATGCCAGGCGGAGATTTTGACACCACCAAACCTCTTTTCGAATTCTATACCCAAGGAGATAGTATTGTAATTGATATGAAAGATTATTTATCCTCCTTAGAAGGTAAATATGGAATGATGTTTATTCCAGAGAGTCCGGGTTTTTTCTATTTTTTCTCAAAGGAAGGCTCTTCAGAGAAGGGTCCAAAGTTTCTATACTATTTAGATAAGGACAAGTATGAAATAAATCCGGTTCAGGATGCTTCTCTTATCTTTTCTTTTAAGAGTATTGAGGTGGGACTGGTAGGTTCAGGATATGACTACACAACCCTTGTTTTCTTCTCTATAGATACAATATTTGAGGAATCAGAGTTAACAGATCTTGATATTGTAGGGGCAGAGCTTGCCATTCCCGTAAGTTATGTATACTCCCATAAGGATAGTATTTCTGTGGGAATTTACGATGTAACAGATAACTGGAAAGGAAAGTATACTAAGATAGGCGGGGTTTATGGAACCAAAACATTTTATAAGAAAGATACTCTTGTAACCCTTTCAATAAGGGAAGAGGTTCAGAGATGGGTGGATGATATAGATTCAAATTATGGAATTTCAATATCCATACTTCCAAAAAACTACAACCTTACTCTTTTTAAAATAAAACCTCCTTTGAGATTGGATATTTACTATATTAAACCCCCGGAGAGCAGATTTTGATGTTTTTCTGGTTGTTTTCTATCTCTGTGTATAATGCGAAGGGGTTGGGGGATGAAAGCTATCTGAGTGCGCATTATATTATTCTTGACTCTCCTGAACATGCGAAGGTGGAGATGGAATTTGGAGGATTTTCTGTTCGAAGTATGGAACAGAAAAGGGTTTCTGATAATTGCCTTTTTACACCTTCACATTTTTATATTTACATTCCTTCTAAGAATTTTAAGTTCATGGGAGGAGTTTATCGAAGATACTGGATGGATTTTGATATATCTTCAGATACCATTGAAAAAGAAGGTTATCGGATACTAAGAAAAGTACATTCCCGAGGAGGGATAAACTCTCTTTTTATCTCTCCGGGAATTGAGATGAGGGGATTTTATATCTACGCAGTTTCTGAAATTATGTTTGGTAAATGTATTGAGTCATGGGAGGCTATTTTTGATGGTAAGACATCCTATCCTGACTCTTTTTTCTATTCATTCCAGAGCAGGCTTTTCCCTATGGTTTGTGTTGGATATCGAAGGGAAAATTCTATGGTTTATATCTCTTATGGAACCCAAAGATACCTGGATGTGTCTGTGGTGGAATGGTATCATACTGATACTTCTGCACTTTATTCCACAACAATTGAGGTTCCCTCGGTATGGAGGATATTCTTATTATATCAAAACCTCTATGCAGGGGTTGTCAGAGGGAGAGGGATGCAGATGGAAGGAGGAATAAGAAAAGAGGTTTTTGATATAGGGCTCTGTTATAGAAAATGGGGGATAGAGGATGTGTATGAATATGGAGCAGAAGGATGGTACCATTTGAGATTTGAAAACGCCCGGGTCTCTTTTGGATTGGGAATAGGGAAAAGAGGCGGAGGTCAGGTAGATGAGATTTTTTTGAATCTTTATTTACGGATAGGTTTCTTTGAAAAACTGGAAAAAAGAAAAAGACTCTGGGGTGGTTAAAGAAAATATAAAAAAGCTTAAAGAAAGAATAGAAGAGGTATGTAGAAGAATAGGGAGGGAAAGCAAAGAGATAGAGATTGTAGCTGTAAGTAAAGGGTTTGGCGAGGATAAAATAAGAGAAGCTATAGAAGCGGGAATAAAAAAGATAGGAGAAAACAGGGTTCAGGAGGCGTTGCCCAAGATAGAGGTTCTGGGAAGGGTAGTGGATTGGCATATGGTTGGACATGTGCAGAGTAACAAAGTAAAAAAAGTAGTGAAATACTTTGATTTTATTCAGAGTTTGGATTCCATTAAACTTGCAGGACTTATTCAGAAGGAGGCAAAAAAAATAAACAAGAAAGTGCCGGTTCTTGTTGAGGTGAATACCTCTGGAGAGGAAACAAAATATGGGGTTTCTCCCTCTTTCTCCTTTTCACTTGTGGAGAAGGTTCTTGAATGTGAGAACTTGAAATTTATGGGGCTTATGACCGTGGGACCCTTGACTCAGGATAAAGAAAAAATAAGAAAAAGTTTTCGATTGTTGAGAAAATTAAAGGAAGAGATGGAAGATAAATTCAAAATAAGTATTTTTTATCTTTCCATGGGAATGACCGATGATTTTGAAATAGCCATAGAGGAAGGTTCAAATATGCTACGCATAGGGAGAGGTATATTTGGTGAGAGAGAAAATTAACTTGACAAATTGGATAATTTTATTAACATTTTGTGTTATGGAGTTTTTAAAAGCCGGGGTAGCTCAGTTGGTAGAGCACGGGACTGAAAATCCCGGTGTCCCCAGTTCGATTCTGGGCCCCGGCATAGTGAGAAGGATAAAGCAAATAAAAGGAGGTAATAATGAGTAAAAGATGGGTAGGAGTAATACTTTTGTTATCTACCATTCTCTGGGCCCAAGGGTTTACTTGGTCTTCTATATCAAGTCCTAAAAAGGTCGGGGTGAAGTTTACGGTTACTATTACTTCAGATGACCCTAATTTTAATAAAACCGCTAATCTGTATATGATTGTAAATGGCAATTATGAAGAGTATGTAAGACCTAAGGCAGTAACTTTTTCTAATGGTAAATGGGAAGGTAGTATAATGGTGACATATGCTCATTCTGATGTGCAACTCTCATGTGTGTATGGTAATAAACATGGAGAATCTAATAGTTTTGATGTAGAGGTTGGAACTCCTAAAAGAGTACAGGTACTTGCTCCTGGAGAAAATTCAGCTCCCGGGACCGATGAAGGGAAGACAGGAAGTGCAGAGGTAATAGCAGGGGGGAAATATAATTATACAATAAATATATGCGATACTTTCTGGAATCAAGTTACAGAGGTAAAAGAAGTAACAATAACCACTACTGATCCCTTTGGTAAAACCCCCGGAACAATAAGTGTCTCAGGAACTGGAACTGCAGAGATAACTTTAAGAACAGCCCCTAATAAGGTTTCTTACCAAAATGTTATTGTTTCTGCTTCAGGTATGCTTTCGGATACCTCAAGAGTTCATGTATCTCCTGCTCCTTATAGATATCTTTTAATAATTGCTCCTGGAGAGACGCATGTCCCCGGAGATACCTCCATAGGGAAACAAGGACAATATGAGACCCCTCAAGTGGGATATCCTTATTATGTTCAGGTACTGGCTATTGATAGCTGTTACAACAGGATATGGAGTGCACCAGAGGATCAAATCACCATAATAGAAATAAATGATGGTGAGATAGGAGAGCCTAAATCTTTAACTCAAGGAGCAGTAGATTCTCTTAAGGTGATGTTTAAGCATAAAGGTACAAACACCATATGGGCTAAGGATATTAATGAGCCCTCTATTGTAGGTAAGGCTTTTGACTTTATAGTTGCCACCGGGGTTGCAGAAATAATCCCTGTGGTTACTCCTGCTGAAGTTCCAGTGGGAACCCCTGCCACCATAGAAGCTACCGCCTATGATGACCAGCATAATCCAGTTCCCTTTGTGGATGTAAATTTTAATATTATTCAAGGTGATACTTCGGTTGCTCATGTAGACCCTCCTTCTGCAAAGACAGATGCAGAAGGGAAAGCAAGGTCTACATTCATCGCTGAGAAAGAGGGAACCTATGTGGTGGAGGTTTCTTCAGGAGGAGCCAAAAGCCAGGTTACCATTGTTGTAAAAGGAGGAGCAAAAATTACTGTATGGCCTAATCCTTATAGACCCGAATATGGGAATTACATTAATATAAAGTATCCGGTAGAAGTAAAGGCAAATCAAGTGGTGGTTGTCATTACCGATGTCTTTGGGAATTTGGTGTTAAAACAGGAGTTTACAGACCCAGAACATACTGACCCTGGATTTCCTATTTTCCAATGGGATGGCAAGAACGCCAAAGGAGTGAACGTGGCTCATGGGCTTTATCAGATTTCTATAAGAGTTAATAGGCAGGATGGAGTAGTTGATAATTTTAGAGGAAAAATTATAATTATTCGATAAAAAGGAGGAAAGATGAAGAAACTTTCTATTATTCTCATACTCCCTTTTACTCTCCTTTTAGCTCAGGAGGGTGGTGCAGGTTATCCAGGAGCAATTTTTGAAGCTGGAGGAAGTAGCAGGTCTATAGGAATGGGGCAGGCATTTGTTGCTTTTTCGGATGCTTCAGAGGTGGTCTTCTATAACCCTTCGGGACTGGGTGGAGTACATTACAGCAATCTTACACTTCTAAGCAGTCCCTTATACGGAGGCGTGCATAACGTACTGAGTTTTACAATGCCTTGGGGTACATATGGGACATTTGGACTTACATTTGCAGGAGTCTTTGCTTCCATGGGAGAGATAAGAACTCCGGATAATGAAGTGGTGGAGAGTTCTGTAAATGTGATGCTTTCAGGTTTTATGCTTTCTTACGGCAAAAAGTTTGGATTTTTTGCAATAGGAACTTCTCCCAAAATAATATTTGATAATATATATCAATCTCAAGGATTGGGCTTTGACATGGATATTGGTTTCATGCTTTACCCTTTAAAATTCTTCCCCCGGATACCGTATGAACTGGTAACTCTTGGTGTTTCTGTGAAAAATCTCTTAGGGTCTAAAATCCAGATGGAAGAACAGGCTGATGCTCTCCCAAGAATTATACGCTCTGGAATAGCATTTCATTTGATGGATGGAAGACTCTCTATCTCATCCGATGTCGCTCTTATCTCGTGGGAAAATACGAGTGATATTAATTATTATGCAGGGTTTGAAATTTTCCCTATTCATAATCTCGCATTGAGAGGAGGAATGAATACCAATTACTTTAATGGAGGTTTGGGTATTATTTTGGATATAGGAAGAACCACCTCTTTGAATATAGATTACGCAGTGGGAATGCACTACAAAAGTGAGTTCATGATGCCTCTTACCCATACGATTTCCCTTAACTTTACCCTCAAGAGTATTGCTGGAATATGGGTTGAGACAAGACCATCTGTTCTTTCATCTCCTGCTGAATATGTTCAGATACTCATCCATGGTGGGGCTCAATTCAGAGGCAAGATAAAGAGATGGGAGTTCATAATAAAAGATGCTGGAGGAAATATAAGATACAGACAGAGAAGGGATGTATACAGTGATATGGATGAACTTCCCCCCAAGATAACCTGGAATGGTGTGGATAACATAAGGGGTGGAAGCGTGGATAGCGGAAGATACTATTATGAGATTAGACTGATGGATAGGATGGGTGATGTAATGAAATATACAGGATACCTTCTTACAGTGAGATGGACGAGGTAAATATGAAAAGATTTATATTACTTTTTATTTTGTTTGGATTTGTATTTGCACAACAGCCCACCGAGAAGTTTGTTACTGATTTTTGGACTGCAAAGAGGTATATGGCTCAGAAAAGATACGACGATGCATATGCTCTCTATCGGAGAATGTTCAAGGATGCAGAAAGATTTGGTTTTTCTGCAGAGATAAAACTCCTTGCCGCTGAGTGTGCCTATAAGACGGGAAGATACAACGAAGCCATAAATATTTTGGAAAATATCTTAGAAAAAGATATACCAAAGGACCCAAGATACAGGTATCTTGAGACTCAGGTTAAGTTCTCCTTGGGACTTTGCTATTTCCAGATAGATGAAAACCAAAGAGCCCAGAGATTCCTGGATGAAGCCTATGAGATAGGAGGTCAAGGTATAGCAGATTATCTCATAAGAAAAAATTTCAAATCAGCATTTGAGCATCTTGTAGAGTTTAAATATCCTGTTACAAGACTCTTTCTTGCAAGAAGTCTGATACAGTCCAAGGAATCAGAGAAGTTTCCGGAGATAAGGAGAATACTTACAAATTTAACCGAAGTTCTTCCATTGGAGGAGGTCGTGGATTTCAGTAGAGGAGAGATGTGGTTTTCTTCCGGGGATTACTCCACTGCAAGACAGTTATTCAAAGAGTTTACCAGTAAGTATCCCAAGAGTCCATTGATTAATTATGCAAAATATTATCTTGCATGCTGTTATTTACATGAAGGAGAGACCAGATATGCCCTTGATAATCTTGAGGGGCTCCTTGACCCCAATAAAGATAGGGTTCTTGCCGCCCATGCCTACTTTATAAGAGGCGAAGCCTATACTAAGGAGGATATGGAAGATAGCGTAGTATTTTCCTATGAAAATGCAAGGGCAATACTTTCAAATACAATGGTGGATTTCTTTGCCACATACCGGCTTTACCAGCTTTACCGGAATAAACACAAGATAGATTTGGCTGAAAGAGAAGCAAGGAACCTTGGTGAGATAGTAACAAGGGATGTGGAGAAGAGAATACAGCAGGATCTTGCAAATTATGTGAAGGGAGTGACCGAGTTTGAACTTACCAATTATTTGCAGGCGGTGCAGGACTTTGACCAGGTTGTTACACAAGTGTTGGGTGAAGGATTAGAACCAAACATAATTTACGAGGCTGCCTTGGTGATGGATCTTTTAACCTACAACCGGCTTGGAAATTTTGGAGCAAGAACAGCATGGGCTCTACGCTACCTGAAAAAACTTCCTCCCAATTTTATAGACTCCATACCAAAGGAAAACGGAGGTGACTGGAGAGCCTACCTGTTGTATAATCTTGCAGATGCTAAGTATTTTGCCTCTTACGGACCTTCGGGAAGAATTATAAATAGAAAGAGCAGAGAGGAAGCCAGAGGAATTTATCAGGATATTGTAACCAAGTATCCTTCTGCATTTATTGCACCTCTTGCACGGATATCGTTGGCATGGTATGAACTGGAGAGTGGATTCTATGACAATGC
>CAZUTC010000005.1:15179-21438 GCA_964623485.1 uncultured bacterium
TATAGAGAGCAGTTAAGAATAACCCCTAAAAAGGGTACCGAAACTTTAGAAATAAAGTATAATGAACTTGCAGATAGTCTTATAGATGACAATATATGGTACCGGGGTCTATGCTTGGAAAAATTAAAAGCATGGGGAGATGCCCTTGCAATGTATGAGAAGTTGATAAATGAGTATCCTGATAGACCCAGAGCAGGAGTTGCATCTTCAAAAATCGTGGAGTTTTACATAAGGGCAAATAAAATAAAGGATGCAGAGGCAAGACTTAAGGATATAAAGGCAAAAAAGGCAACCTATCCCTCAGTATATAGAGATAGTTATGGGCATGCACTTGCACTTATTTATAGTTATTATAGAGGCATCGGCGATGATGCAAAGGCAAAGGAGTATGCTCAAAGAATAAGAAGTGAGTTACGAACCACAAGATACCTTGAAGAGATATACTATACTGAAGGTCTAAAGGATACATCCATCACGCAGATAGAACATCTTAAGGGAGTGATAGATACTTTAAGAGGAATAAATGAAAACAGTGAATACTTACCTCAACTGATGTTTAATTTAAGTTATCTTTATATGGAGAATAAGCAGTATGAAGAGGCAAAGAATATTCTGGTTCAACTCAAAACATGGCCAAAAATGGATATTGTGAAGCCCATAATGGCTGAAATACTCTTCCAGCTTGGTAGAGCATTTTATGAACTCAAAAGTTATGATGATGCCATTGCACAGTTAAAACTCTTTGTAAGAAAGTACGCAAATCGCAAGAGAGAGGACACCTATAGACCTGATCTTGCAGCAAGAGGATACTATCTTTTGGGATATGCTCAGTTAAGTAAAGCAGAGATGGAGAAATCCCCATTTACCCAGAGGACGTACTACCGGGATGCCAAAAAAACATTTGAGACCCTTAAGAAAAACTTTGCAGATGATGAGTTCTATAATAGCGTAAAGGAAGATGTAGAAAAAAAGATAACTATATTAAGAGGATATTGAGTTAATTTACATATTTTTCTGGGCTTTACTTAAAGTAGAGAATCTGCCAGTAAATGCTACAAGAGAGCTTCATGGGAAAGTAGAGGAATTAAAACCTGCGGGAGTTTTTTATAAGTATACAGCAGGGATTAAGGAGTTTTCTCTCAGTGAAAAAAATATGGAGGAGATAAAAAAAGCAGTGGATAGAATGGATAAAGGCTGTCTCAGAAATGCCCTTGAAAATGTATATCTTACCTACCTTTTTTTAAAAAAGGAGTATATATCAGTAATTGAGGATGGTAGAAAATTCCTTCAATCTGCGGATACCGATAATTTTTACCTCCCTCTTATTATCTATAAGATTGCAGAGTCCTGTTATTATACTAAGAGATTTGAGGAGGCTTTAAGGTATTATCAGGAGATAGAAAAGCATTACCATATAAGTCCTGTGTATCCTTATGCGATGCTTGGTAAAGGATGGGTTTTTATAAATACTGGAAGATACAGAGAGGGAAGGGATTTACTCCTCCGAAGCATTTCCTCCCATGTTATTTCATCTGCGTTTCTTGTTTCTGCAATATACGGGATAGGAATAAGCTATCTTAACTCATCCATGTATGACTCCGCATTTGCATTCTTTTCCACATATAACGAAGATTTTTACAAAAGGTCTAATTTTTACACTCCTCTTGCTTCAGAACTCAACTGCAGAATAAATTATTTTGCTGCAATATCGGCTGCAAATTTATGGAATAACCTTGACCCCTCCACCACTGTATATCTTGAAAAAGCCTTGGAGTATTTCAAAAAGGTAATCTATGATTATCCTTCTTGTGAAAAAACTCCCTTTGCTTGTTATATAACGGGCTGGCTTTATTTTAAAAAAGGTGATTATGAAGATGCAATTGAATTTTTGGAAAAATCAAAGAAGTATGCTGCAGATAGTGCAAGTATATATGATATTGACATCCTTATTGCGCAATCCTATTACAATGCAAACAAAATTCCAGAGGCAATGAGTATATACCGGTTTTTAAAGGATAAACTTGGTGAGAAGGAGGATGTGATTGCAGGGCTTGAACAGTGTTATGTGAAACTTATAACTCTTTTTCTCAAAAACCAAAATTTACCCTTAGATAGCATAGAAGAAATCCTTTTGAATTTTGAAAAGGAGGTTCCAAAATCCGATGAATTTTCTTTTCTTGCCCTGAAACTGGCAGAGAGCTATTTTATTAAAGATAATCATGAAAAAACAGTGGAATGGAGCTGCAAAGTATTGAAGTTTTCCACAGATGAAAATGTACTGAAAAAAGCGAAATCCTTAAAGATAAAGGCTCAGTATGAGCTTAAAAAATGGGAGGATGTGGCAAAAGAAGGAGATTCCTATATTAAGCAGTATGGGTTTGATGACGACCCCGATTTAACCTTAGTGGTGGGGATTGCCTATTCTCATATGGGGGATGAGAAAGGCACTCCAGATTATTACCAAAAAGCAATAAATATTCTTGAGGAGTTTGTGAAGAAATATCCCACCCATCCATGGATTGATATCGCAAAAAAAATTCTCAACCATTGTAAAGCTAAAGCTCACTAAGTGCTTTTTTTATTAATCACCGGGATCGAAGAGCTTGTAGTGAAAGGAGAGATAAGTATAGAAAAACCAAAAATAGGGTATGAAATCCCATGTAAAATAGAGGACCTGTATATAATGAATTTTTATGGGATTTATCCTCAACAGGACCTTAAAGAAATGGCAGAGCTCTGTGAATTGTTAGAAAGTTTAAAGAGTCCGGGTACAAAACCGTATATAGAAAAATTAATAAAAAATGAAAAAGAGTCTATAGATACTATCAAAGGGGAAAAGTGGCAACTTGGGGTAATAAAAAAATTAAATGGTTATTTAAAAGAAGGATTTAAATTAAAGGATTTTATGATGTATTACTATGGAGTGAAAACTCAAGATGCACTTCTTGAAAAAATTTTTAAAGATACCTCCCTGGCAGGAGAGATGTTCAGAAAGTTTATGGAAGGCGCTCATTCTACGGTATATGAAAATACTTTAAATAAACTGAACAGCCCTTTTGAGGGGAAAGAAAAAGAAATATACAAACCCATTCAAATCATGCTTGAGGTAGAGGGGTTAATAAAAAAGGATAGTTTATTCAAAGCAGAGAGAATGCTTAGAGAATTTTCAAAAGATTTTCCCCTTTTTGAGAAGGTTTTTGCATATCCCTCCTTCTTATATGCCCTTTTATTTAGAAAACTAAATGTTTCGTATTTTAAGGAGTACGAAAGGGTATTAAAAAAGAAGAGAGATTTGTATCTTTACTATGCATGGCTCAATCTAAAAGGAACTCCTGAACAGAGCAATTTTGAGAAGATATCAACTAAAAAAGAAATGGCAAAACTTTTGGAGATAAAGAATTTCATATGTAAAAATGAAAGAAAATATGCAGAAAGTTTATTGAGAGATATAAATACCTATACAAAACCATCCATATACTTTCTTTCATTTTTGTTTAACTTAGAAAATAAATACGATGAAACCCTTAATTATAAAAAAATCTTTGAAGACAGCACTGCTTCGGATATATTTTCAGAAGGAGTTATTTATCATATAGGAGATGCCCTTTATTACACAGGGGGTATATACCGGGATATGGCTGTCAGGTTTTATAAAAAGGCAAATTATTTTTACCAAAAAAATTCGATTATTTCGCTTATATTCATATACACTGAAAATAAGGAGTGGGAAAAGGCAGATTCCCTCTTAAATCTTTTGAAAAACTATTCCGGGGATGAGTACTATTATACTGCTGGTTACTATTTTTACAAAAAAAGAAAAATGTCAAAAGCAGAGGAGTACTTAAAGAAATTAAGGAAAAGCAGAGAAGGTTTTAAGAACGATGCTTTACTTCTGCTTGCATTTATCTATGAGAGAAAAAATAAATACAATGAGGCAATCTTGACTTTTAAAAATATCTTAAGAGAGACAAAGGATAAAAAAATCATTGGATTTATTCTTTCAAAAATGCTGTCTCTTTATATTCTGCAACAGGATGAAGAAAATATTAAAAGAATAATAGGTGATGCCCGGAGAGTTCTTGATGTAAAGGGTGAGGATTTAAACATATATACGGGCATGCTTGAACAGGCAATAGGGTTTTTTTTGGAAAACCAGTTTGAACAGGCAAAGAAATATGCAAAAGAGGAAAGCTACCTTATAAAATCCTCGGCTCCGCTCGAAAAGATACTGTATACAAGAGTTTTAGAGACCGTAAACCAGGATAGCATAAAAAAAGTAATGAAGGAAATAGAAGAGATCAATCCTAAGAGTAGATATCTACCTGAAATTATGTTTAAGTATGGAGTTATGGTTTTTGATAAAAATCCAAAAGAATCTTATAAAATCTTTAAAAAACTGAAGACCTGGTATAAACCTTCGGATATAGAGCCTTTATTTGAGGACATCTATTATTACTCCTTTCATGCATCCTTCAATATCTTCAATAATTCAAAAAAGAACCAGGACCTTACTCAGGCAATTAAAGAAGGAGAAAGCTTTGTTACATTTGTGCCCCAAGAGTATAAAAATTATCCGGATGTGTTGCTTTTTCTTTCCACATTGTATATAGAAAAAGGAAACAGAACAGATGAGTTTTTAAAAAAAAGAGCATATTTTGAAAAGGCATACCGACTCTTAACCCTCCTTAAGGATAAGTTTGAAAATAGCGAAACTTATATAAATAACAGAAAAAAGATAGAAAAGACAATAAAAAATATAGATAGATTTATAAGAGAATAAAAAACTTGACAAAAAGTGCAATTTGATTATACTTTTATAAAAAGGAGGAAAGATGATAGCTGATGTCCTAAAATTCATGGATCCCAGGGTAAGTTGGGTGATGACACTATTGGGAATAATCTCTATAGTTTCTATTGCTCTTATTGTTGAAAGGTTCATATATTATGGAAGAAGAAGGGTTGATGCGAATGCCTTTTTTGAAAAGGTAAGGGAAGCATTATCTACTGGTGGTGTAGCAGAGGCTCTGGCTTTTGTGAAGAATCATGATAATCCTATTGCTTCTATTTTAAGGGTGGGCCTTGAGAATTATGAGCTCTCTGAAGACCTCCTTGCAGAGACCATTGAAAGTGCTATATTGGAAGAAAGAACTAAGTTAGAGAGATTTCTTGCTGGAATGAACACCATAGGCACTGTTTCACCTCTTCTTGGGCTTCTTGGAACAGTTATAGGGCTTATAAAGGCATTTTTGAATATAGCGGTGAGCGGTTCCGGTGGTCCTGCGGTTGTAGCAAAAGGTATTGGTGAGGCTCTTTACACCACAATGCTTGGGCTTATTATTGCAGTACCTGTGATATACTTTTATAACTATTTTGCAAAAAAGGCAACCGACTATACTGATACAATGGAAGCCACCATGAGGAAGTTCTTAAAACTTGTTGCTGCTACAAAGGCTGGGTGATATGCGTATTAAAAGACCTACAAGAAAAGAGCACCGGAGAGGTCAGGCAAATGTAACATCCCTTGTTGATATTTCTTTAAGTCTTGTAATATTTTTTATTGTCACTCTTCCTGTTTTAATGGAGTCTGGAATAATGGTGAAGTCTCCGTCTGTGGCGATTGTGGGGAAAACAGAGCAGGCGGATGAATTTAAGGTAAGTATATACATAAAAGAGGATGGAACTATCATACTTAATGAGAGTCCGGTAACAAAAGAGCAGTTGGAGACGCTTGTAGGAGAGCTTTTGAAAAGAAGCATTGAAAAGCTTGTGGTGGTAAGAGCCGATGGGGCTGTGATGCATGAGAGAGTTGTGGAGGTTTTGGATCTTGCCAAACAGAAAGGGGCTATGAGGCTTGCCTTGATAAGAGGAAAACCCATGGGAGGCTGAGATGGCTGAAAGAAGAGAGATGAGGTCCTTGGTTCCGGATATAATTCCTATGGCTGGTGTCGCATTACTGGTGGTTTTAATGCTTATGATGAGTGCACCTCAGTTACTTACTCATGAGGCCACTCCGGTGGATGTTCCCTATGCTCAAACCATAGAGAAGGAAACCGAAGAAAATTATACCATAGCATTGTTACCGGACAGGTCTTTAAGGCTTAATGACCGACCTGCGGTAAAGGAGGATATAGAGAAGGCTCTTACCGATAAACTCTCTGAAGACCCTTATTTTCTTATAGTAATAAGGGCTGACCGAAGGGTTCCTGAGGAATGGGTAATGGATATCCTTGAGATGGCGAGAAAGGCTGGAGCTCAAAGG
>CAZUTC010000005.1:21448-30588 GCA_964623485.1 uncultured bacterium
GGGTTGCAATTGCAACCAAACCCAAGAAAGGGGGCGGAGCATGATTATTAAAATATTAAATTTAAAAATAAACCTTTCTCCACGGGAATGGGCAAAGGCGTGGGGAGAGGCAATAAAAAATACTTGGCACGGACTCGGAGAGACCTTCAGTAACCGAAGACTGTGGATAGGATTTATCGTATCCATTCTTCTTCATCTGCTTGTGGTTTTATTCTCTATTCAGAGGAAACCAGGAGAAGGTGAAGAGATAGTGGAGTTAACTGTAGAGTTTTACGATGAGAAGTACAATCCAAAGGCTGCAAAAATAATACAGGAAGAGAGTAAGTTTATGCCAGGGGTACGTTCTGGAATTACTGAAGAAGCAGGGGTATTGGACCTTGAGAGAAGAAACATTAAGTTTCAGGCTCCAATTGCTGGGGGAGAGATAAGTTTGCAGAAAGGTGCTACCCCTGCCTTTACTGGGGAGGTGCTCCGAATAAATCCAAATGCAACGGTGTCCACAGAAGAGATACTTTCCAAGACCCCTATTGATTTGAAGAGAGGTATGGGGGGTACTAAAGCAGAAAGAGGATTTTTTGCTATGCCCTCTGTTGGAAGTCCAATAGACCTATCCCGGGCAAGTGCAGATGTAGAAAAAAGACTTGGGAAAAAGGAGTCTCCTATAAAACGTATAGGACCCGGCCCAGGTGCAGGAAAGAAAACAGCCGAGGAGATGTTAAAAAAGATTAAAAAACCAGCATTCGTCCTTGAAGGAGACCTTTCTGCTAAGGATATTCTTGCAAAATATATGCCTCCATATCCTGCGTGGGCAAGGCAAAGATATATTACTGCTCAATGTAGGATTGCCTTTAGTGCTGATATGAATGGTAATGTGATGCCCGTAATGACCGTTTTAAAAAGCACTGGATTTCCTCAATGGGACGAACAGATAAAGGCTACCCTAAGGAGATGGAGGTTTAAGTCTTCAAATTTAAGGATACGTAGGGCAGTAATAACATTTATATTTGTGCTTGAATAAAAGGGTAGAGAAAAAAGAAAGGAGAAAGGGATGAAAAAAATGTTTTTCATTTTTCCGGCTTTGCTTTTCGCTCAAAAAGATGTAGGAGTAGAGATAATAAAAGGAAGAGTCCCTATTGAGCCAAAACCAAAGGCATTTTACTATACCATAGATCCTTACCAGCCAATAGGGCTTATACTTGGTGAAAGCAGGTTTATACTTGATCCTATGTTTTTTGAAAGAATAGAAAAGGCTGTGGGAAAAAGTATTTTCCTTACCGATGAGGCTCTCTTAAGGGTTCCGGTGAGAGTTGAAAAACTTGTGGACCTGGATTATGGAGCAATCCCCCTTGATGTGTCAAAGTTTGTGGAGAAGGGTATAGAATCCTGGGAAATAGAGATAATAGATGGTAGGGGAAATATATTTAGGACCATAACCGGGAAAGGGAAATTACCAGCCACTGTTTTCTGGGACGGAAAGGCAGATGATGGAGAGACCGTGATGAGCATTGGGGAGATATACTCATTTTTTGTAAAAATTCATAGAAAGGATGGAAGTTCTGCAAAAAGAGTAGGGGCTCCTATAGACCTTGTAGGTCTTGCGTATAAGAATGTGGTGGCTATAAAAGAGACCGAACTGGCCCAGGGGATAGGTTATCCTGAACTCCCTAAGAAAGAAAGAAATTATATCCAGTATGTTATAAATAAATTTAGAGAAAAAGGATTTACTAAAATGACAATTGCAGCATCTGACATTTATCTTGCAGATGCAGTCAAATCATATATGGAGAGGAAACTTTTTGGGGTCACTATAAATACCAAGGAGGTCCCGGGTATTACAAGGATAGAGTTCATATTTGATTAATTGAACAATTTAAACCTTAAAATGAAGGAGGAAAAAGGTGAAGAGGAATTATTCTTTTACTTCAGAATCGGTTACAGAGGGTCATCCGGATAAATTGTGTGATCAAATATCGGATGCAATTCTTGATGCAATTTTAGAAAAGGATCCCATGGGGAGGGTTGCGTGTGAAACCCTGGTTACAAGAGGACTCGTTTTTGTAGCGGGAGAGATAACCACAGAGTGTTATATTGATATTCCTGCAATTGTAAGAACCGTGGTAAAAGAGACAGGGTATACCAATCCTGTTTATGGATTTGATGATGAATCGGTAGCAGTGGTAACCTCGATACAAGAACAGTCCCCGGATATAGCAATAGGGGTAGACGTGGGTGGTGCTGGGGACCAGGGGATAATGGTGGGATATGCGACCAATGAGACCCCGGAGATGATGCCAATGCCCATAGTTATGGCTCATCGATTGACAAGAAGACTTGCAGAGGTAAGGAAAAATCGCCAGCTCTCTTATCTCAGACCTGATGGAAAGGCTCAAGTTACAGTGAAGTATGAGAATGGAAGACCAGTAAAAATAACTGCAATTGTGCTTGCTGCACAGCATGATCCAAATATCAACCTTGATCGCATAAGGGAGGATTTAAAAGAGTATGTGATAAACCATTCAATCCCAGAGGGATTGATAGACAAATATACCAGAATAATAATAAATGGAACCGGTAAGTTTGTAATAGGAGGTCCTCAGGCAGATACCGGGGTTACTGGAAGAAAGATAATGGTGGATACCTATGGTGGATATGTAAGACACGGAGGAGGATGTTTTTCAGGAAAGGATCCAACAAAGGTGGATAGGTCCGCTGCCTACTTTGCAAGGTATGTAGCAAAGAACATCGTTGCATCCGGTCTTGCTGATAAAGCAGAGTTACAGCTCGCCTATGTGATAGGGCAGAAGGACCCGGTCTCTCTATCCTTGGATACATATGGAACCGCAAAGGTCCCAGAGGAAAAGATACTTTCTGCAATCAAGAAGATATTTGATTTTAGTCCAGCAGGAATGATAGATAAGCTTTCTCTACGCAGACCCATTTATAGAAGAACCGCAGTTTATGGACATTTTGGTAGAAACGAAGAAGGATTCACCTGGGAGCTAACCGATATGGTAAAAACATTAAAAGAAGAGGTGGGAGCATAATGGATTATGATATAAAGGATATAGAGCTTGCAGATGTTGGCAAGAAAAGAATATACTGGGCAGGTAGGTTTATGCCCGTTCTTTCTATTATTAGAAAAAGGTTCCAAAAAGAAAAGCCCCTGAAGGGGATAAGAATAAGTGCCTGCCTTCATGTAACAACTGAAACTGCAAACCTCGTAATTACCCTCAGAGACGGAGGTGCAGAGGTAACTCTATCTGCATCAAACCCCCTTTCCACCCAGGATGATGTTGCAGCAGCACTTGTGAAATACGAGAAAATAAAGGTTTTTGCAAAAAATGGTGAATCAAGAGAAGAATACTACTCCCATCTCAAAGAAAATCTTAATATCTCTCCCAATATTACCATGGATGATGGAGCAGACCTTATCTCTCTCATTCATTCAAAAAGAAGGGAACTTGTAAAAAATATATTTGGTGGAACAGAGGAGACCACCACCGGAGTGATAAGGTTAAAAAACCTGGAAAAAGCCCGTAAACTTCTTTATCCAGTGATAGCAGTGAATGAATCTAAGACCAAGTACCTATTTGATAATAGACATGGAACCGGTCAGTCTACCATGGATGGAATAATGAGAGCCACTAACTTTTTCTTTCCAGGGTCCACGGTTGTTGTAGTTGGATATGGGTGGTGTGGTAGAGGAATTGCATCCAGAGCAAAGGGGCTTGGTGCAGAGGTGATCGTATGCGAGGTTTCCCCCATTCGAGCCTTAGAAGCAAGGATGGAAGGATTCAGAATTATGAAATTAGAGGAGGCAGCAGGGATTGGAGACCTGTTCCTAACCGCAACCGGAGATATAAATGTCATAACAGAACGACATTTTAAAAGAATGAAGGATGGAGCAATTCTTGCAAATGCAGGGCATTTTGATGTGGAGATAGATAAGAAGAGCCTTGAGAGGATGGCATCTGAAAAAAGAGAGATAAGAAAAAATGTCACAGAATACAGAATCGGGAAAAAGAAGATTTATCTTCTTTCCGAGGGAAGGCTGGTAAATCTGGCTGCAGCAGAAGGGCATCCTGCAATGGTAATGGATATGTCATTTTCAAACCAGGCTCTGGCTGCAGAGTATCTTGTAAAAAATAGAGAGACTCTTTCAAAGAAAGTGTATACTCTCCCCCTTGAGATAGATGAGGAGATAGCAAGACTTAAACTCAAAAGTATGTCTATAGAAATAGACAGACTTACCCCTGAGCAAAAAAGGTATCTTTCCTCATGGGAGAAGGGGACATAGAATGAAGGTGATAGTTCAACAGGCAAAAGATTTGGTGATGATAGGAAAAGGAGATTCTGGACACTGGGTTGTTATGGATGGACCTAAAAAGTTCAAAGGGGAGGAGGCAGGTGCCAGACCAATGGAGCTTCTCCTCATATCCTTGGGAGGTTGCACGGGAATGGATGTTATTTCACTTCTCGATAAGATGAAGGTAAAATACAAAGATTTAAGAATAGAGATAGAGGCTCAAAGGGCAGATGAGCACCCAAAGGTATTTAAAGATATTAAGATAAACTATATAATCTGGGGAAAGGATGTGGATGAAAATGCTTTTAAAAAGGCTATAGAACTCTCTCAAACAAAATACTGCTCAGTTTCTGTAATGCTTAAAAAGGCGTGTAAATTATCTTATTCTTATAAGATAATAAGAGAATAAACCTACGCCATAAAATTACTTCTTTTTCTTATGGCGCATTAACTTTCTTCTTTTTTTAAACTTATGTCTTTTGACTTTTTTTAGTTTTCTTTTCCTCCCACAGGGCATACTATCTTTGACTTACCATTTGTTTTAAAATTTTTGAAGGTTTAAATACCGGTACAAGTCTTGCAGGAATATGAATTTCTTTTCCAGTTTTTGGGTTCTTTGCTATTTTTTCCTTTCTCTTGTTGGTTTTGAATATTCCAAATCTTCTTATCTCTATTCTGTTTCCTTCTGCAAGTTGTCTTGATATCTCCTTTAAAAATAGGTTCACAATCAGTGCAATATCTTTTTTAGTAAACCTTGGACCTATCTGTTTCTCTACAGCATCAATCAAATCGATTTTTTTTATGGTCACATCTACCTCCTTTTTAATCTTTGAATATTTCAATAATTTTAAACAATATAATTCATTTGTCAAGTTAAATAAGCACAAAAAATAGTTTGACTATTGTTTATCTTTATGTAAAATAAAAAAATGGTATTTTTGATTTTTTCGGTGCAGGTGTGGTTGGAAGAGGATATGTTATATGTGTATACCCATGGTGAGAAAAAGGTGATAGAGTATGCGGTGACATGGGGAAGGAGTAGACCAGAGATATCCATATCCTTAGATTCTCTGTGGATTGCTTATTCAAGATTTAATCAGTCTGGGCTTGAGGATGAGGGAGAGGATGTTTGGATATACTCCTTAAAAACAGATGAAAAGAAAAAGGTGGTTTCTTCTGAACTTGTATGTGATACCCTTTTCTGGGTAAGGATAAAGAATAACAATATTCTTTTTGCCTATTTTTCATCCCATGCAATTGTGGGAAGGTATATGATTCTTGTTTATAACCCTTCCGATGATTCTTTGATTTTTTATGCTCCTTTTAAATTTGATGGATATGAAAATAAAAAGGAGATAATAAGATACAGTTCCATTTCAGATGAGGGGGACATAAAATTTAGGGATGTTCTTTATCTACTTGAGTTTTACAGATGGAAGAACCGGACACCATTTATTGACTCTTCTAATTTTCCTTTAAAACTTTTTGATGGAAATTTAAGGACTGCAGAAGAGTTTTATACCGAGGAGGGTGGAAAGGGCTATGCTCTTAAACTCTCCTTTCCTCAAGAAATAATCATTGAAAGAATAAGAATTGCCCCAGGATACATGGCAACATCCCCTAAGCAGGGCTCTCTTTTTTATCTTTATAATCGGATAAAAAAAATGAAGATAATAAGCAGTGCTGGAGAGGAGGTAACCCTCAAGTGTAAAAATGACTTCTCATTGCAGGAGTTCAGACTTAAAAAACCCCTAAGAGGGAGGACGTTTATTTTTTTTGTTGAGGACATTTATAAAGGCAGGAATTATAACCGACTCTTTGTTTCAGAAATTGAGTTGATAACAAAAAGATAGGAGGATAGTATGTTTGAAGAAATTATAAAAAAGAAGAACGGTGCAAAGTTTTTGGCTTTGGATGCCTGCGTTTTCACCCCTGCTTCTCCCTTTTATAAAATTTCCTCCCAAGGAGAGGTAAGGGATGAGATAGTAAGAATAGTAGAGAACCTTATCAAAAAAGAAATAGACTTGGTTTTTCTTGCTGATGAAAATCTTGGACTGGAAGAAAGAGGAGGGGCAGAGGTGCAGAGGATTTTTAAGGAGGAGGCAGAAAAACAGGGTATTACAGTTTATCCTGGATTTACAGTTATCACAAAAGAAGGAGATGATGTCATTTTTGTTTTTTCTCCTGACTCACAACCAGAGGAGATGGATGAACTTCTTTCATTTTTAGGGCTTTCCAAAGGGGAGAGATTTTATCGTAACAATAGACCCGTTCCATTGGGAATTGCAACTTCTCAACTAAAGGAGAAAAGGATGAAGGAGTGTCTTATGCTTTATGTAAAAACCAATGAAAAGGTTGAAGAATTTCTTGATGGGGTTGTGTGTAAAAAACCCTTTCCTACTGCTCTTTTGGGTTCCTTTGCAAGAACCCCGGAGGAAGTAGGGAAGGTAAAAACATATGTAAAGATCGCAGAGAGAACCATAGAAGGCATGAGGATAGCTCTTCTTGATCCAGAGGTAAAGATACGATACGAACCGACTGAGATAAAACATTCAAGGATAGTGGGAGCAATATGGAAAGGAGGATTTCTTGATGGGGTGGAGGTTCACTTCAACCCTAACTTCAATGTACTCATGGGAGGAAGGGGTACCGGGAAGACCACCATGATAGAATCTATAAGGTATGCTCTTGGCATTTTACCAAGAACCGAAAGAAATAGAAGAATGAATGAGCAGATCTTAAAGGAGGTGGTAAAGCCGGGCTCCAAGATTACTCTCATTGTAGAAACAGAATACCCAGCCAAAAAAAGATACAGAATAGAAAGAATATATCCATTTAAACCAGCAGTTTATGATGATGAGACCCAGGAAAAGCTGGATATATCTCCAACCGATGTTTTCCAGGCAGAGATATACGGAAGTAAAGAGATATTTGAAATATCCAAAAAACCCGACTTTCAATATGAACTCATCAGGCAGAAATGTATGGATAAACTCATGCCCATTGAAGAAAAAATAGAAAGAATATTGAAAGAAATAAAAGAAATTGATGAAACAATGGAGAGATTAGAAAAAGAGTTGAAAGATAAAGAAAAAGATATCTCAAAGGCTCCCGCAGTAAAGGAAAAAATCAAAAAATTTGAAGAACTGGGTATCCCTGAGAAGATAAGGAAAAAAAGAAAGGTGGAGGAGGAAAGATTTCTTTTTGAAAAATCTCTTGAGAAACTGGATGAAACCGCTAAAAAATTGGCAGAGATGGTTACAGAGATTATTCCATCCTTTGGTAGTATAACAGAAAAGATAAAAGAAAAGGCTCCCCCGGGTCCAGTAGAAGAGTATACAAGATATTTGAATGAGTCAATCCAGGAGTTTGGAAGATTTTTTAATGATGCTATAGAGGTATTAAAAAAAGCAAGAAATAAAAATCAGGAGGACAGAAAAAGATGGGAAGAGGAGAGTTTAAAGATAGAAGAGGAGTATCGAGAAAGCCTCAGGAAATTGCAGGAAGACTACCCTGGGATAGATGTGGAGGAATATATACAACTTGAGAATGAACTCAAAGAGCTTACTGAGAAAGAAAAAGAAGTAGAAGCCATGAGAAATAAATTGAGTATGCTTTCTGAAGACAGAAGAAAAAAACTTGGTGAATTTTCAGAGGCAAGAAAGGAAGAGACAAGAATAATAAAGGAAAGGATAGAAGAGTGGAACAATGCCCTTTCAGGGAGGATAAAGATAGAGTTTGATGATAAAAATCCTCCCTTTGTTTTCAAAAAACTCAAAGAGATTTTCCCTGAGGTAAGAGAAGATGTTTTAGAAAAACTGTCCCAGAGAATGTATCCCTCAGAGATTGCCTCTGTTTTAAGAGAAAGAGATTATGAGAGGCTCAATGCCCTTGGAATTCCCGCAGCAGAGATAGCAAGGTATAAAGAGTTTCAGGATTTGGTAAGGATAAAGAGAATGGAGACCCTTTATTATCCTCCTCTTATCACATTCTATCTGAATCTAAAAGACCCCAAAGAGCCATTATGGAAAAGTGTGGATAAGTTATCGGACGGACAGAGATGCACCGTTATTCTGGAGTTTTTACTTCTTTCCGGGAATGCTCCCTTAGTGGTTGACCAGCCAGAAGAGGATATGGACAATCTTTATATAGTTAAAGAGATAGTTAAAAAAATAAGAAAAGAGAAGGATAAAAGGCAGTTCATATTTGCCACCCACAATGCCAATCTTCCAGTGATAGGGGATGCAGACCTGTTCCTATGCCTTGAGGCAGATACCCAGAAGGCATACCTTAAAGAAGGAAACTATGGTTATCTTGATTCAAAAAACATAAAGAAATTGGTTTATGATTACTTGGAGGGTGGAAAGGATGCTCTTCAGGCAAGGGTAAAGAAGTATGGGGAGCCATTTTGAAAAATGGGCTTGACTTTTTGTTTTTGTTTGGTATTATTATGCGATGTTAAATGATAAACTCTGGGAGGAACAAAAGGAGTTAAAATATGGTGGAAGGTTATTATGTAAGTTTTGAGGAGAACGCAAAATATTTAAAAACAGGAGAATCGCAAGGAAAAGCCCTTATCATGAAAATTGGGTTTAATAGTTGTTTAGAGGGTAGTATATACGAACAGTTCGCATATCTTCCCAATTTGGTGATATATCCGAACAGTGCGGGTATGAACGAGTTATCGGAAATTGCGTTAGAAAGATTTGAGGTGTAAACATGAACAATAAAAACAAAATAGAATTAGCATATAAAGGGAAAGAATCAGAAAGGCAGATCATTAACAAGAAGTTATCATATACACTAGAAAAAGTTAAATCATTTGGAAATTTAC
>CAZUTC010000006.1:0-27997 GCA_964623485.1 uncultured bacterium
GGTATTTTATTTGATATAACTGATGCCCCTGCGAGCATAGAGGTGGACAAAAGGAATGGTTTTTATTCATCCAGTAAGGAAGGGTTCGCTTATTTAGCAAGTAAAATAAAAGAATCAGGTAAATTTAATATTCTAAATATAGATGGCGAAAAATTACAAGTGGAAACTAAGCATAAACCTTCAGGTATAATAATAAAATGTGGTGCTTTATATGGGAATGAAGTTACAGAAAAACTTTTTAGAAAGAAAATTCCCGTTTCTGATTTATTATTGCTAAGATATGATGACATTTGGCTTTCTCAATTGATAGCTATAAGTGAGAGGGCAAATCTATTGAGATTTGATAAAAATTACACAACTACATTTAAAGAAATTCTCACAAGAGATTGGAATGCAAGAAGTTTATATGACGAATTTATAAATTCTGAAGGTTCAGAAGAAACTTTAAATAAACTAATGAATTATATGCTTAACAAATATTCTGAAAGTTTTCCATCTGAATTTTGTCCATCATTGACAGAAAAAGACGAATATCTGGCGGATGTGATTCAATTTTTGGGAGCTGTGGAAGCATGATATTACTGTGTCTGCTCTTTCGTCTGACCCCAGCATATACGGCTCACTTCGTATATACTGGAAATGTTGTACGCCATTGGGGGTAAATGGGAGTAAGAGATGGCAGACGGCAGGAAAATTACCTACTGGGAAGAGGCTTATAGAAGCGTTAAATCACTTTGGGGATTGGAGCCCGATCATGCGTTGGTAGATTATGCAACTCTCATCCCTAAAGGTCCTGTTTTGGATTTAGGCATAGGAGAAGGGAGAAATGCCCTTTTCTTTGCTAAGATGGGTTACGGGGTTGAGGGAGTTGATATTTCCCAAACTGCTATTAAACGGTGCGTTGAGAGAGCTGAAAATGCAAATCTCAAAGTCCGGGCTGAAGTAGGAGATTTGAGGGAAGTAAACATCCCCTTGGGAAGATATTCCCTCATTATTGCAGCATGGGTGTTGAACTTCTTCAGGAAAACGGAGGTGGAGGGGATTATCAACAAGATAAGGAATGGTTTAAAGAAAGGTGGCTTTGTCTATACGGGGGTGTTCTCAATTGACGATCCAGGCTATGAGAGAGCCAAGAAATTGCTAAAGGCTGTGGAGGAGAACACCTTCTATTCTTCGAGGAGAGATTCTTTCATGCATTATTTTACCCGGGAAGAGGTCCTTTCTTTATTCGCTGGCTTTAAGGTTATCTACTATGCTGAGGGCATAGAATTAGACATTGGTCATGGCAAACCCCATTATCATGGTTTTATTGTATATATGGGGCAGAAATGTGAGTGAGGTTGTAAGAAATAGGAGGTGATAAGTATGGCATTTAAAGTAATGTTCCTTGCCCATGCTCCTGATGCAGAGGCACAGAAGCATAGATGTATTATTGAAACGCCCAAGTACTATAAGCTCTTTGTAGTGGTGGTAAAAAATCAGAAACAAGCAATTGAAGTATGCAAAAAGGCTGTCAAAGAGGAGGGCATTCAGTCAATCCTTCTCTGTCCAGGATTTACACATAGAGATGTGACGGAGATACAAGAAGCGGTTGGTGAGAATGTCGGAGTTTTCGTAGCCAGAGGAGATGGTCCGAGTAACAGGATTTCAATGGAAGTGATGAGAAGAGAAGGCTGGTTTTTCAGAAAAAGGAGAGAATAAAATCAAAATAAAGTCGAATATCCCAAAAACCTTATTATTTTGCACTGCAATCTTCTTGGGGTCTCCTAAGCATATGGGCGGATTGAAAATCTACTAAAGAACTAAATGTTGGTTGCGTTGTTGGAGTGACTGCTTGCCACATGGCAAAAAATATGGCTGTAAATTGATAGCAATAGAGATTTCGATGCTGTTATCACGAGTCGGTAAATGCCTTTTAGAGAATAAACAAAAAGATGAAGAATTTCAAAAGATATTGGATTAGGGTTCTTGAAAAAGGTAAATTTAACGAGTAAAGGAAAAGCTTTTGACCTCCTTTCTCTGGAGTGCCAATGTGCAAGGAGTGGTAGAGTCCCTCCTTTACAATATTTTTTGAACGGGTGGGTAAAGAATAACTCCTCGCGGTCAAAATGTTATGGAATTCTGCAAAAACTTGACAAGAATAAAGATTTTGTTATAATTGGTATTAAAAGGAGGTATTAATGTCAAAATTTCAGAAGATAGTAGAACAATTAAAAAGAAACGGATGGAAAATAGAAAGAAAAGAAGGAAAGAATATTTTATTTTCAAAAGACCCTCCCCTTCCTCCTCATCTAAGGCGTCCCAAAAAGAAGTCTAAAAATACAAAAAATAAATAAAATTTAAATTATTAAGAACAATGTAAAAAGAAAACTATGTCTGTGAAAGAAAAATTGGGGAAAAGAGGTATACGTACTTTAACTATTCTATCATCGGTTTTATTATCTGTAGGACTTTCTATATTTTTTAATCTTCGTACTCGGTGGGGGTTGTGGATAGGGATAATATGGGCAATAGTGTTTACAGGATTAATAATATATATTTCATCACCTTTCCGGTACGAAACCTCTAAAATAGAGAGATGTATATGGGATATATATGATGAATTATGTAATATTGAACACCTACCTACAAAAGATGTAAGATGTACCTTATGGGTTCCACATCCTAAAAAAGAAGAACTCCTTATTCAGTTGATTAATTACATTCCTCACGATGGAGGTAAAAATAGGACCCTACATGTTTCTAAAGGAATTACAGGGTTTTGTTATCGAACCCGTAAACAAAAATTAGAAATATTAGATGATATATCACATAAAGAAACAGAAAAATTTAAAATTCGTTTAGTGGAAAAGTGGGGATTTAGCTACAAAGATGTAGAAAATTTAAAAACCGATAGGCGAGGATATTTTGCTATCCCTATTATTGGAGTAAGAAATCAAATATTGGGAATTTTTTATTGGGACGCTAAAGACCCCTATATTTTAGCTCAGATAGAATTACAAGATAAAATCCAAGAATATATCCCTAAAGTTAGAAGCCTATTATATCCTTATGGATAAGAAAGGAGAAACACGGACATCTTATAATAAGAAGGTTAAATAAAAAATTTTATGTAAGAAACAGAAAATTTGCATAGATTGTTCTAAAATTTTACATTATCTTGATTTTTTAGATTAACCCCTTATAATTATATTTGAATATGCGAATAAAAGCAAATAATATGAAAAGTTTAGTAAAGGTACTTAAGGCTCTGGGAGATGAGACGAGATTGAGAATATTAAAAATTCTACAGGAAAGAGAGGAGTTATGTGTATGTGAGATTATGCAGGCACTTAATATATCCCAAACCAGGGCTTCCCGAAACCTTGGAATTCTTGAAGATGCAGGATTTGTGAAAGACAGAAGGAAAGGATTGTGGGTTTATTACTCCATTAATAGAGAAAAGGAAAATGAGTACCATCTGGTTCTTTCCAAGCTACTTAAAAAGTGGCTTAACACCGAAAGGATTATCAAAGAGGATAGAAAAAGATTGAAGAAGGCTGTCAGGTTAAGTAAAAATTATGAGTAACTTAAGGAGGTGCCATGATAAAAAGGGATTTTAAAAAAAATACTGGAGATGGCATTTGAATTTCACGGGCATAGCGGTGAGGGTTTCTATAAATCCTCTATTTTTCAAAAAATCTTTAAATTCTGAATTTGTGAGGTTGAGAAAAAAGGGAGTTGCTCCTCAGGATATAAAACCCAGGATAGTTGCACCATTGATTGACAATATAATGAAACAGGCAGATGAGGTATTGTTTAAAATTTCAGATGTATTTGATTATGAGTTCAAGGGTAAAAAAGGAACATTTGAGTGGCATGAGTGCCAAAATTGTGGAGAGATAGTGTTTGCCTCCGGGATAAGAATCAAAGATAGTAAAAGAGTTTGCATTCCCTGTTCAGGGTATGGATAATTAAAATTATGGGGATATATTTTGCCCCGGTAATTTTTCTTCTTATTTCCTTTATTTTTTCCATGTTGGGAATGGGAGGGTCCCAACTCTATATTCCTATTCTATTCTGGTTGGGAATGGATTTTAAGCTAGAGGCTATCCCTTTAGGAATGCTTCTCAATGTGGTTAACTCATCTTCTGCTGCATTTACCTATGCAAGAAAAGGACTTATTGAATGGAGGGTTGCTTTACCATTCGGTTTTACCATGGTTATTTTTGCACCCATAGGAACTCTTGTAAATATACACCTACCTGTGAAGCCGGTGATTCTAATTTTTGCACTGTTTACTGGCACTGCTGCGATTTTGATGCTTTCGGGGTGGAAACCCAAGAAAGAGAGGTTCTCTTCAAAAAAGAGGTTTCTTTTAGGAATAGGAGCAGGAAGCATCCTGGGATTTTTTGCTGGATTGATTGGAAGAGGAGGGGGTAGCTTTGTTGTGCCTTTACTTTATATTGCTGGATTACAACCAAAGATAGCAGCCGCCACCTCAAGTATAGTGGTTACCTTTTCTGGAAGTTCAAGTTTTCTCTCCCATGTTTTAACATCTGCTAAGCCTCATTGGATAGTCTGGTTTTTATGTGGGGCTTCGGTTCTGTTGGGAAGCCAACTCGGCTCAAGATTTATGGCAGAAAGGCTTAAATCAAGGGCTGTAAAGATAGTGTTCGGTATTGTTTTACTTGGAATATCGGCTGCTTTGATTATAAAAGATGTATTGATAAAATAGGTTTTACAGTAGCCTTAAATTTTTTATCTTTTTATAAAACCGGGTATTTCTAAGGCTTTTAAGACTTCCGAGGCTTTTTTCAAAATCTTTCTCATAGGATACTGAGGTTAAAACCCGGACTCCACTCTTTTCTATCTCTTCTTTTATGGAGTTCCCATAGACCATATTCTCTATTATACCCTCTATCTTTATCTTTTGCTCTCTTAAAAGTGTTATCAATTTTTTTACAGTTTCAAATGCAAGAAGAGAAGGGGTGGTGACTATTATAAATCTTGAATCCGGTATGTACCTCAGGATATCAAGCAGAGGATCTGATATTCCGGGGGGCATATCTATTATCAGATACTTGGTGTCTTCCCATCTGGTTATTGATAAAAGCTCTGTGATTACCTCTGATGTCTCCTTTCCCCTGAGGGGAAGAGCCCTTAAAGACTCATAAAATGTAATTGAAAGATATCTTATTCCCTCAATTGTGGGGGGTATTATTCCCTTATCCTCTTTAAACGAGAGATTTTTAATTCCAAGAATTAAATGGGTTGATGGGCTCCAGATATCCAGGTCAAGAAGCCCAAGTTTAACATTTTTTTCTTTCAATGCAAGTGAGAGAAGCGAGGCAACGCAGCTTTTTCCCACTCCTCCTTTACCACTTGCAACTGCAATTATCTTTTTTATCCCTCCAAGCCTTTCTTTAATTATCTCTCTTCTTGGGTCCCTTCTATTCTCTCTATCCATACGCCTCTTCCTTTTACGATTTCAAAATCAGGGCTTTTACATCTGGGGCATTTAAGATAGGCAGTAGCAAGCTCGGGAAGGAAATGTATGGTCTCCTTTTCATCCTGGTTAAGATTTTTGCCTTGGTAGTTCCATTCATATCCACATTTTCGACAACGAAGCAAGGCCCTTTCCTTTTTTATCTCCACAGGTATTTTCATATTATTTTCCTTTAAAATTTCTTTAAGGGCAAACCGAAATATTTCCTCTTCTATCTCCTGCAGTTCTCCTATAACTATTTTTACATTTTCTATGGTTTTAAGATTCTCTTTCTCTTTTACTTTAAAAACTGTCTTTACCACAGCTTCAGCAAGAGCCCATTCATGCATTGATAAGTATAAGATTTAAAAACCAAAAGTCAAATAACGATATTGGGATTTAAATGAATATCTCTTTTTTAAGAGGATTGGGCCCCTTCTTTTTTATCTCTTCTGTAACCTCTTTTATTACCTTTGCAAACTTTGCTCCCTCTGAGGCAGATATCCAGTAAAGTTTTATCCTGTCTGCCTCAAGACCAAAGGATTCCATGACCTCTTTTAAAAGGGCATATCTTCTTCTGGCTAAATAGTTTCCCTGTTTATAATGGCAGTCCCCTGGATGACACCCTGCAAGCATAACCGCATCAGCTCCAAGAATATATGCATGGACCATGGAAAGAGGATTAACTCTTCCTGAACACATAACCCTTATGGGTATAATTGATGAAGGATACTTTAACCTGCTTACACCTGCAAGATTGGCAGCTGCAGAGGCACACCAGTTACATAGAAATCCCAAAATTTTTGGCTCAAACTCTTTTTCCTTCATAAAACCTCCTATCCTGCTATTTCTGTAAATTCTTCAGGTTCAAATGTTTTTAAAGGTATCTCCTCTTTATAATCTCTACCCGGGATGTAATTGAATAACCTCTGAACCCGTAGACTGGCTACAAGAAAGAGTTCTGAAACGGGTATATCCACAGGACATATATCACTACACATTCCACAATTGACACATGAAACAGAAACATGGATCAATCTCCCAAGATGGTAAAGTAGAACATTTGAAGGAACCCTTATTCCTCCTCTTTTTTTAACTTCATCCTCATATGACGAGGGTTCTATTTCGTGGGAGGAGGAGTCAAAATCACACAGTTTGCAGTAACATATAGGACAGATTTTACTACAGCCGTGGCATGAAATGCATCTTCCAAAAAGTGAAATAAACTTATCCAGTCCCTTTCCTTTTTCTTCTGTTTCTCTTATTATCCTTTCCCTCTCCTTTTTTCTTTCTCTTTTCATATTTACAAAATTTTTTTCAAATTCAATTCTTTCTCCCTCAAACCCTTGGATTAAATTTTCTCCTTTTTCATTTTCTATAATTAAGATACTTTCCTTTCCATTTTCACCAATAAAGGAAATTGTTAAATCAGAATTATAGGGGATAAAATGCTCGCATGCTTTGCATGTGTTTCTTATATTTTTAGAGAGTTCTCCCTTTTCTATTTTTTCTTTATACTCTTTAAGTTCCTCTTCGTATCCGAGAGAGAGTTTTTTAAGGGGAAAAACTCCGGGACAGATAAAACTCATGAAAAAAATGTTCTCTGTGCTTCCCTGGTCTCTTTTTACAAGTTCTATAAATCCCCTGAGTTCACATGGTCTTAAAATTGCAAGGATTGGTTTTCTTAAAGGTTCAATAAGTGTGATTCTTGAAAGCATTTTCCCTGCATTGGAAGGCATAAATGGATAAAATGGAACCGCCTGGGAAATGATTTCTTTGTCTTTTATAAGAGAATAGGAAAAACCATCCTCCATTCTCGTAAGAGTAAAAACTGCCTCTACTTTATTTTTATCCATTAAAAATTTTAAAAACTCTTTTATGGTACTTTCTGCATCTTTTTTTATTTTTAAAGCCTCCATTTTTACCTCCGGAGGATGCGAGTGTAAGGTTTTTCAACCCATTTGAGTTCTTCCTCTTCGTATGTTACAAGAGGTAGCCTCTCCTGAGGGTCTCTACCAGGGACATAATCAAACTCTTTCTGGATTTTTTCAGCCATAAATGTAAATATCCTTCCAATAGGTATATCCATGGGGCAGGCATCTTCACAGTTTCCACAATTAACACATGAGAAAATCATATGAGACATTCTTCCCAGATGAAAGAGCAGTGTGTCAGCAGGAAACCTGAGAGCCTTCTTATTTTTGGCTCTTAAAAGATAATTCTCGGATGAGAGGTCAAAAGCTTCTGAATCAAAGAAACACTGCCTACAGTAGCATACCGGACATACCCTCATACAGTTATGGCAGTTTATACATTTTGAAAAAAGAGAAAGCAAGGCATCGGGTCCTTTAATCTCCTTTTCAAAATCTTCTATAAACTTTTCCTTTGCTTCGCTTCTTCTCTTTTTGATTTCTTCCGGTTCTGGCTGGTTTTCTAATTTAAAATCTTTCAGAATTTCTTCCCCCTTTTCTGTTTTGGGGGTTAAATAAATATTTTCCTTTTTTATTCCTATATAAACATCGACATACACCATATCAAATTTATCGCATATTTTACAGAGTTCTCTTATCTCATTCTGGTTTCCTTCTTCAAATTTTTTTTCTGTTTCTTTTGGATTTTTAATATACTTCTCTGCTGGAAAAACTCCGGGGCAGTCAAAACTGAAAAGATAGAGATTTTCAAGGTCAACCTGTTTCATCTTGTAAAGTTCAATTACTGCCTTTATCTGACAGGGATGCATTATAATCCCTGTTTTTCTTTTAAGACTTCCAAGTCTTGTAAGACTCTGGAGTGCCCTTGCACCTCCAGCAGGCATAACAGGAGGAACAGGTTTTCCCTTTTCAATCAGTTCTTTTTCATCTGTAAGAACATAGGTATAATAATCTCCAGAGGGTACCTTCAGGGGGAGGAGAAAGGCATCAATTTTTTTCTTTTCCATAAGAGAGAGTAAAAAATCGATAATTAATTTGTTTACCTTCATGTTTCTCTTCTTTCTTTAATTGGATTTTTCCCAAGTTTTTTAATATACTCTGAGAATTCGGTTGCAGTATCTACAAATCTTTTCCCTTCCCCATGGGCAACATACCTGAACCATACCCTTTCCGGTTCAAGTCCCAAGATTTCAAGCATTTTTTTGACAAGTGCAACTTTCCTCCTTGCTCTAAAATTTCCGTTATTGTAATGACAATCCCCTGGATGGCATCCACTTATTAGAACTCCATCTGCTCCTTCGATAAGTGCGCGGAGAATGTGAACAGTAGAAAGCGAACCAGTACAATACACCCGGTAGGGGATGACATTTTCAGGGTATGAAAAATGCCATGCAGAGGCTGTCTCAGAGCCCCCGGTACCACACCACTTGCACATGAAGTAAACTATCCTTGGTTCAAAATCTTTTTCCATTTTACTCTCCTCCGATTAAAACAGTATCGAGGGAAGATATGGCTTGGATTCCTTTAAAATCCCTTAAATAAGAGGCATTATTCGGGCATATCGCCACGCATGTTCCACATGCATCACACAAGAAAGGTATCACCCCGGTAACTTTTTTTTCTTCATCTATATATCTTGCTGAGTATGGACAGACATCTACGCATAAACCACATCCCATACATAGACTCTCAGATACCTCTGAGACATACATGGCATTGGGTGGAGGAAGATTATTTTTACCGAGTAGAACAAGGGCTCTACCTACTGCATCTCTTGTTATAATCACTGTTTCTTTAAAATTTCTCGGGGAGTGAGCAAGCCCGATAGGGAAGATCCCGTTGGTTGCAAGTTCAAATGGTTTCAAAACTCTTTTGATTGCCTCTTCAAACGGATAAACACTTATATCACTATCAAAGAATCCATCCTCATTAAGAGGGTAATTCAAAATTTTAGAAAGGTTTTCATTGTTTTTTCTATCAGGAACAATAGGAGAACTTAAAATTATAAAATCATATTCTTTCTTTTTTTCTTCATGTTCAACAATTAGTTTATCTTTTTCTTTTTTTACCTTTGGGTATTTATTTTCTTCAAATCTTATAAACCTTATTCCTTTTTCCTTAGCCTGGTTGTAAATTTCTTCTTGCTCTCCATAGATAGCTATATCTCTATAATAAATATCTACTTCCCCTCCTTTTTCTTTTAAAACCAGTGCATTTTTTAAAGCCTGTTCACAACATATTCTT
Source organism: uncultured bacterium (assembly GCA_964623485.1). GTDB lineage: Bacteria > Hydrothermota > Tepidihabitantia > B3-TA06 > CAYQJV01 > CAZUTC01. Next base: position 9,643 of record CAZUTC010000006.1, read on the forward strand.
GCACAGAATGGGTTTTCTTCGTTCCTTGAACCTATGCATTGAATCATTGCAATTCTACCTGAAAATTGCTGGGTGGATAGTTTTAATTTTAATTGATTCTGCGTAAGTATTCTTTCATCGGTTCCATAGAGAAAGCCTTTTGGTTCATACTCTTTGGCACCGGTTGCTATCATTATTATTCCTGCTTTAATTGTCTCGCCATTCTTAAGGCTTATGGTAAAATTACCTGCATGTCCCCGTACCCCTTTTACCTCATTCTGTGTATATATTTTTACATTTTCTCTATCTTTAATCTCTTCCATAAGTGTGTGCATAAATTCTTTCTCTTTCTTGTCAAGATATTTAAGCATTCCTCCGATTTCTTTTTCCTTTTCAACAATTGTTACCGAAAATCCATTTTCTGAGATTTCCTTTGCTGCTATGATCCCTGAGATTCCTCCCCCTATTATTAAAACGCTGTTTTCAAAACTTTTTGTAGGGGGTGAGGCTTCTCTTGCTTTTTTAACCTGTTCTATCCCTGACTTTATGAGGATCTCTGCTTTCTTAAGCATTTTTTCTTTATCAGAATGGACCTGTATAACATCCTCCCTTAATCTTAAGAATTCGGAAAGAAGCGGATTTAAACCAGCTCCCATAACTGCCTTTCGGTATTTCAAAAGTTTCTGAAGGGGAGTACAGGCAGCAATAACCACCCTGTTGACTCCTGCATTTTTTATCTTTTCAGATATCTCTTTAATCTTGGGAGGGATACAGCATGAATCAATTATCTCCACATGTTTAACATATGCGATTTCCTCAATTTGTTTTTTTAGCCTCTCAAGGTCCATTTTCTCTTTAAACTTACCGAAGCAACTGCATATAAAAACACCGATTTGGGGGATTTCACCACTTACATCTCTTAATGGAGGAGGAGGTGGTGGAGAGAAGCTTTTTTCACCTAAGTATTTCAAGGTTTCCGTGAATGCAGCAACTCCTTCCCAGACTGTTTCCGGATTACCTTTAGGTCCCGAAAACTCGCCTACTGCAAATATTCCTGGTATGTTTGTTTCAAGAGAACCAAATGGGTTAAGTTCTGGAAATCCCCATTTATTTTTCTTCACTTTGAATAGTTTTTCAATTTCATCCATTTCAGAGGGTGGCTTTTGCCCGGTAACCAGGATAAGGAGTTCACTTTCCACCGTGAGGTTTTCCCCCTTCTTTTTATACTCAATTATCACTCTTTTTTTATCTTCTCTGCTTTTAAAATCCTCAACCCGTAAGATTTCGATTCCATTAGCCTCTGCCTTTTTGTACCACCGGTAATGATTATAACCCATACCTTTATAATCTTTCAAAAATACTTTTACCTCTGCATCCGGCAAAATCTCTTTGATCTTTAAGGCTCTGTAAATTGCTGTTATAGAAAGGTTGGGATTTTCGTACTCAATTCCTGGAGTATTAAAATGAGGGGTTACAACTATTGCATATTTTTTAGGAACCTCACCTGATGAAAGCTTGATGGAGTCTTCAACAAAATTGGTAAGGAGAGACTTTTCTGCAATATCCCTGTTTCTTTTTATTCTCTCCCCTTTCCCAAAACCGAATTTTTCAAGCTCCTTTCTGCCTGGAGTTTCATATTCCAGGGCAAGAATTATCGCATTGACGCTTGCCTCCATTTCTTCTTCAGGTCTTTCAATTTTGATTGCTCCTGTTGGACATGCCTCTTCACATTTTCTGCATTCTGTGCATATTTCTTTATCTATAAGATATATATTTTCCCATCCAACATGAGGAACTACATAAATTGCTTTTTTGCCATTTTTCTCCTCCGGGCATACCTCTATGCATCTATCACACTCGGTACATATAAAGTTATTCACTATCTGGTCCTTCTTTTTAAATTTCACTGTAAAATCACCTGCTTTGCCTTTTACCTCAAGGATTTTCACATTATAAAAATCCTGCAAACAACCAAGTGCCTTAAAAAGTCTCTGGGGCATATGTCCACATATCCAGCAGAAATCAAGGGGTAACTGTGCAAGAAGCTGGTTTTTTCTTTCATCTACATACGAACCTGGATTGAGGAAAAAAACTTTGTATCCCTTTTACAAAAGGCATAGGCTGCGCGGTATCCTCCCATATTGGTGCCATAGATAAGAACTGCACTCTCCTTCATTACTTTTTCTTTTTTAAATATCTGTCTATCCCTTCTGCTGCCCTTTTTGCATCGGCAATGGCAGTTATTGCATCCAGGTTTAGGTTTACAATATCACCCCCTGCAAAAATCCCAGGAATTGAGGTCTGTCCATTCCCGTCAACCTTTAATTTTCTTTCTTTTGTGAATTCCAGTTTTTTAAAGAGTTTTTCAGGAATAAATGAAAAGTCCGGTGCCTGACCAATGGCTTCGATTATCATGTCTCCCTTCAAAAACATCTCCTGTTCTTCGTAGAAGGTAGGGGCAAATCTTCCTTTTTCATCAAATACACGCTTTACCTTCATACATAAGAGACCCTTTATTTTTCCTTTTTCATCCAGGACCACCTCCTTAGGACCCCATCCTGGATTAAACTGAACTCCCTCTTCCTTTGCCTCTTTAATTTCCTCTGGGGTTGCAGGCATTTCATGCCAATCCTCAAGAGACACTGTTTTTGTAACCACGCGCTGCCCTTTGTAATACATCTTTTGTAAACGAAGGGCAGTTCTTGCTACATCCATTGCCACATTACCTCCTCCAATGACTATTACCTCTTTCCCCACTTTTACTTTTTTACCAAGTTTATTCTCTTTTAAGAAATCCAGGGCAAGGATGCACTTTTCAGAGTTTTTAACTTTTGTAGAACGGCTTATTTGGTTTCCTATTCCAAGATATACTGCATCGTATTTTTTCAGTATCTCTTCAAATAAGATATCCTTTCCTACCTTGGTTTTAAACTTAAATTTCACTCCCAGGGAAGCAATGTAGTTTACATCCTTATCTATTGCCTCTATTGGTAATCTATAGGGAGGAGGACCGATTCTCAACATTCCCCCACCTCCAGGTAGAGAATCAAAAACAGTAACTTCATAGCCTTTCAATCTTAAGAAATAGGCTACTGAAAGCCCGGAAGGTCCTGCTCCTATTACTGCTACCTTTTTATCCTTTGGTTTAGCAGGTTTGGCTTTTAATACATCTATATAATTCTCCACCGAGTCTGCTGCATACCTTTTCAACCAGCGAATTGCCACCGGTTCCCCTCGTTTACCTAAGGAACAAACCTCTTCACAATGTTTCATGCATATCCTTCCGCATATCCCAGGTATTGGATTGTCTTCAAATATCTTGTTCAAGGATTCTTCTGGTTTGTTTTCATAGATAGCCCGAATATAATCTGAGATCTTTAAATGAGCAGGACATGCATCTTCACAGAGTTTACACTCCAGACACCTTTCTGCTTCCTTTATTGCTTTATTCTTACTATACCCTATGACCTGTTCTATAAATGAAAGGGTTCTTTTCTTTACTGGGACCTGGGGCATGGGAACCCTTGTTGGCTCAAACAAGGCATATTCAATTTCTGAGACAAAGCCTTCATAATTTGCTTTACGATGCGCCAAACTTGCTTTAAAGATTGAATACTCCTCCTTGGGAAGGAAATGCTCTTTATCTATTTTTTCATCTTTTGCAAGCAATACAAAGGTTTTTTTATCAAAATGGATATGAAAGTAATCCCTTGATAGTCTCAGGGCTCCAGGGGGACAGATATCTACACATAACCCACAAAAACAACACCTTCCATAATCAATCTGGGGTCTTTCATTTTTTTCTCCCGGCTTTGGCTTAATCTCAGGGATTTTAACCATTGTGATTGCTTCATTTGGGCATATGTCTCTGCAGTTTCCGCATCCATTACACTTATCCCAGTCATTAAGATGAAAACCTCTATATCTTTGGGAGGGTTCCTTGGGTTCAAAGGGATATCTTATAGTTTTTGGTTTTTTAAAAAGATACCTTACAGCTTTAAATGGACTTAAAATATTTAGCTTTCCCATTTTAACTCCTTTCATCTATCTATTTCAGGAGCAACCACATAGAGACTTATCATAATATTTCCTACATCTGCAATATTTGCCTTCTTCAATACTCTTTCCAGAATGATCAGGCCATGAGGATAGGATGGGGTTCTAAAATGGACCCTGTAAGGTCTGTCCTCTCCATTGCTTACCAGGTATATTCCAAGTTCTCCTCTGGAGGACTCTACTCTAACATATGTTTCGCCTTTTGGAATCTTCCATTTGAAGGGATTTGGAACCCTGTTGTAAACCTCTCCAGGGGGCATCTTCTCCAAGCACTGCATTATGATACCTACACTCTGGATCATCTCATCCCTTATAACCCAAACCCTTGAGTATGCGTCTCCCTCCTCTCTTGTAGGGATATCAAAATCTACTTCATCATAAACCGCATAGGGCTCAATTTTTCTTATATCGAATTTCAGACCAGTTGCCCTTATAACCGGTCCAGTAGCCCCCAGTTTTTTTGCCTCCTCCTGGTTAATCTTACCTATTCCCCTTGCTCTTGCATAAAACAAGGGGTTGTTAAAGAATGTACTGTCATAATCCGGTATACAGCTTCCTATGGCATGTAAGGTATTTATTATTTTGTCTTTAAATCCTTTTGGGAAATCCCGCCTCACTCCTCCAGGCCAGATATAGATGTGATAGACCCTTCCTCCGGTGAGTTCTTCAAAAAGGTCTAATATAAGGTCTCTATGATACATTGCCCATTGAGCTACTGTATCAAAACCCAGCATATTCGCATAAGCCCAGCAGCCGAATAGGTGGGAAGAAAGACGGGCGAGTTCCAAAACAATGGTTCTTATATATCTTGCTCTTTCCGGGACCTCTATTTTTGCTAACTCCTCCACAGCCATTGCATATACCATTTCCATATGGTCGGGTTCTACTACATTTATCCTACATACCATTGGGAAATTTTGTATCCATGTCCTATACTCCATTAACTTCTCAAAACCTCTATGAAGCCAGCCTGGATTTGCATAAGCCTCTAAGATTTGGTCTCCCTCCACCTTTAAAGTAATACTGAAATTACCAACCATCCCCATGTGTTGTGGACCAAAGAAAAGTTCAAGTTCTCTCATGGTTCAATAGATGGGATTTCTTCAAAAAATTTTTTAACATACTTTCTTGTATCAAAATCCTTCCTAAAAGGAGGTATCCGGTAATCCCTTTCCAGAAGAAGAGGGGTCAACCTTGGATGTCCCTCGAATTTTATTCCAAAAAGTTCATGTATCTCCCGTTCATAGGGTTCTGCGTTTTCAAAAATGGGAATTACTGTTTTAAATCTCGGATTTTCTCTGGGGATTCTTGTCTTTAATATTACATGTAATTTCTCTTTCCTAACATAGGAACTAAGCACATAAATAAGCTCAAACTCCTTCTCTTTTATCCAGTCCACAGCCGAGATAAGAACGAGATAATTGTATCCCTTATTCTTGAGAAATCTTAAGAGTTCCAAAGTCTGTTCCTTCTTTGCAGTGATAGTAATTTTCTTTCCTTTCTCTTCTATTAAAACATTTTTAAATAAAGCTCTAATCTCTCTTTTCATGATTATTCATTGGATATAGAGGAGGCCATTCAAGTTTTCCAAAAAGCCTCTCCTGATTTTTTCGATACTCTGGATATCTTTCTCTGTATTTAATGTATCCTGTTGCCATTCCTTTTTCAATCAATGTCCATAAATGCACTACACCGATAAATATAGCTTCTGGTCTTGGCATACAGCCTGCAATCCATCCGTCTATGGGGATATACTTGTCTATGCATTTTATGGTGTTATATGAATCCCAGTACATTCCTCCATTTATTGGGCAGGAGCCAAATGCTACGGTATATTTAGGGTCTGGCATCTGCTCATACGTTCTTATTATTGCCTTAAGAGTTTTGAGTGATACATATCCTGTAATCATAAAAAGATTGGCTTGCCTGGGAGTGGCTACTGGAATTACTCCGAATCTTTCTGCATCCCATCTTGCAGTGATCACTGGGGGGATTTCAATTATTCCACAACCAGTACAGAAATATACCGCCCATAAGGAGTACTTATGTCCCATTTTTCCCGGTTCTTTTAACCATTTCCCCAGTTGATTTCTATCCATTTTTACCTCCCTTTTTCATTTCAAAACCAATGTTATGATTAAACCTATAAGTGCCAAAAGGGTGGGGAGTTTCCAGAGATATTTAATTGCCTGATCCAGTCTGAAGCGAGGGAATACTGCATTTATAAATAATCCTAAAACAAACACTACGAGTAGTTTTAGGAAAAAGACCAAAAAAGCAAGAACAATACCTGGACCTGTTTTCAAAAAAGAATTTACATTTCCCCATAAGGTTCCGCCTCCTAAGAAAAGATCAACAAAAAGAGCAATACTGATAAACAGGCTGAAAGCATGCTCAATGTTAACCAGTCCCAAGTATCTTCCTCCATACTCTACCGAAGGTCCAGAGGCTATTTCCTGAGGTGCGGTAACCACATCAAAGGGTCTTATCCCCAGTATGGCGGGAAGAATAAGGAAATATGCTATTCCGGATAAACATAAAGGCCAGTTAAATATTGCCCAGCCTTTGTTTTGAGCTTCTACAACTTTTACTATTGAGATGGTATTATAATGGGTCATGACCGAAAGGAGAACAAGAAGAAGAGGCACTTCATAACTTAAACTTAAAATAAGTTTACGGGATATTCCAATACTAATGTTGGGGTTGGCTCCCTCTCCCCCTGATAAAGCCATTCCCAATGGGATTAAAAGCATAATGTATAGAATTACAAGTAGTCCTCCTGAGCTACTTAAAGGACATAGGGGACCAAAGGGTATAAACAAAATCACAGCCACACAACCGGCTAAGGAGATAAATACTCCCAATGTAAACATAAAACCATGGGATATGCTTTGTTGATGAAAAAGTTTTATTATATCAATAACAGGTTGGAGAAGAGGAGGTCCATATCTCCAATGTATCCTTGCCATAATCTTTCTTCCCAATCCCATGAAGAATATCCCTATTATCAAAGCTAAAATTGGTAAAAAAATTATCTCAAGAATTTTTATCACCATACTTTAATTCCCAATTTTATAAGAATTAAAAAAACAAGAAAAATAAGAATGTAAATGGTGTAGTATCCGATGTCTCCAGTATATACTCTTCTCAGTCTATCTGCAAACCAGCGAATACCCAAGACAAGCTTGGTGTAGAAGATATCTATAAAATCTTTAAGATAAGGCTCTATCATTCTATGTAAAGGGTTGTAAAATTTCACTGTGTAATGATATTTATCCTTTGGAATATATGAACCTGCAGCGTATGTGTTATCTTGAGAAACATTCTTCTTTTTTCCTCCCGTTCGATAAATTAACCAAAAAACTATAAAAGATATTAATACTGCTGTAAATATATTTAATGTGTTCAATGTTCCTGTTTCAGAGGCAACTCCCCAAATATTTACATTTAAAGGAGGAAAACCCAAAGATGTACCGATCGAATTTATAATTTTAAGAGGGATGCCGGGAAGTATGCCAAATAATAGTATAGTGAGGGAAAGGATTACCATTGGCAATTGCATACTAAAAGGCGCTTTCTCTATGTTTTTATATTTTTCAGGAATTTGCCCTAAAAATATATTATGCAAAAATTTATAAACAGAAAGCATTGTTCCCCATGTCCCTATTAATGCAGCGAATGCTAAAAACGGAGCATTGTGAATGATCAGTGTCTTATATATTAACCATTTGGAAACAAATCCATTAGTTAAAGGAATTCCAATCAGTCCTGAAATTCCCAACAATGCCCCTATAAAGGTAACCGGCATTTTTTTAATCAACCCTCCAAGGCTGTTCAAATCTCTCACCCCATTACATCTATATTCAATAGCTCCCACACTCATAAAAAGGAGCACAATGTATATTGCATGATTAAGAGTATGGAAAAGTCCCCCAGCAAATCCTAGGCTTGTCCCAAAAGCGATTCCCAAAATCATATAACCACCTTGCCCAATTCCATGCCATGCAAGAAGCTGCTTGGCGTCGTTCTGTAGCATTGCAATAAAGGTAGGGATTACAATGGTAATAGCTCCTAACCAGGCAATAATGTAATTAAATTTCAGTATACCTGAACCTAAATTGAGGAAATGAACGATCCCTACTATTACATAGAAAAGCAGGATAAAACCGTATATTCCCATTCTTGTGAGCATTCCAGAAAGCACTGCAGTAAATGGGGAGACAGAGTATGTATAAGAGTCAGGTAGCCAGGTATGAAAAGGCATAATAGCATTTTTAATTCCAAAGGCTAAACTAAACAATACTAAAATAAAGAGAGCATAGCCTGGAGAGACAGAGGTAGTTTTAGAAGTGATTTGAGAAAGAGCCAGGGTATGGTATGAAGCATAAAGGGATAAGATTCCAATAAGCATGGATACAGAGCCAATTATACACATAATGATATACTTCATTCCTGCTGCCAATGCATGAGCCCGGTTATAACTTATCAGAAGGAAAGTAGTCCAGGACATTATTTCCCAAAATATGTAAAAAGAAACCATGTCTCCGGAGAAAACAATTCCAAGCATTGATGCGTGTACCAAAAGCATTGCAAAATAATAAAAATCAAGCCTATCTCTTTTTTCCATGTAACTTAAAGAAAATATAATGGAAAGAAAGCCAAATATTGATACTGCAATGGCAAATACCCATGAAAGGTTATTTATTCTTAAAATCAGAGGAAGTCCCAAGAACTTTAAATATGTTATCTCTTCTACTCTTCCATAAAGCCATGCTGTAATAGCCACTGAAGACAAAGAGACAATCACTGCTATAGTATCTCGTATCTTGGGATGTATCTTTCCCACCAGATAAGCAAGAAAGGCGCCACTAAAATTAAAAAGAAGTAAAAGCTCCAAACAATGCATTAGCCCGCTCCTAATACCCATTTAATGTAATCCATTTTATTTAACAACTCCCAAGAAGCCAGTCTCAAGAGTTTCATTACAGGCTTAGGGTAAATTCCTATAAACAGAATGAATACTGTTAAGATAATTAAGGGGACCAATGCAGAGAACGGAGCATCCTTTTTGTCCTGGTTTTCTTTATTTTCTTTAAAATAAAGAACCTGGATTACCCTAAAAAAATACGCTCCTTCAATTATTGTGGCAAACAAAACAAGGAAGATCAATACGATAAATAAAATACCTTCTTTCTTTGCTAAAGCTGCACGCACTATTAAAAATTTACTGGGAAAGCCTATAAAAGGAGGCAGTCCAATAAGGGAGAATGCTCCTATGGTAAAGGCAAGAGAGGTGAGGGGCATCTTTCTACCTATCCCCTGGAAAGTGGAAATATCCATTGAGCCAGTTCTGTATATCATATACCCAACTGCCAAAAATAATAAAGCCTTGCTCAGGGCATGGGAGAGAATCTGGAATAAACCCCCGCTTATTCCATAAGGGGTGGCTATTCCCAATGCAAAAACAATCAGTCCTATCTGACCTATGCTTGAGTAAGCAAGCATCCTTTTAATATTTGTTTGACCGAAAGCAGCAAGTTCCCCTATCAGAAGTGTAATAATTCCGATAAATAAGAGAAGGTGAAATATACTGGGCATCCCAAACAGGGTGAACATTACCCTCACCACCCCATAAACTCCTATTTTAATTGCTATTCCGGATAAAATGGCACTTATGGAAGAGGGAGCAGAAGAATGAGCATCTGGAAGCCAGGAATTTAAAGGAAATATCGCAGCCTCCACTCCCATGCCGGTGATGAATAAGGCTAAAGGTACAAATAAAGAAATAGGGATAGAATTTTGTAACTTGATATTTTTAGCTATGTCTGCCATATTAAGGGTGCCGAACATTCCATAAAGCAAACCTATACCTAAGAGCATAAAGGTGGAGCCTATGGCTCCCTGAATGAGGTATTTTATTGCCGCTTCCACCCCTAAACTATCTCCAAAATAAGCCACCAAGGCATAAGAAGATATACAGAGAATTTCAAAGAAAACAAACAGATTAAATATATCTCCGGTGAGTACTGCTCCGGTGGCTCCCACAAGGAGCAAAATATAAAGCATTTGGTATTTCTCTACGCTTCCCTTCCTTATGTAATCCATTGCATATATGGAAACCAAAAACCCTATCAAAGCAATTACTGCTGAGAGTAGTATACCAAGGGGTCCCACCGTCAGATTAATGCAAAAAGGAGGAGGAAATCCTCCTATGGATAAAACGAGAGGATGTTCCAGAACCCTTGGAATAAGCAGTAGAGATAAAATCAGATTAAATCCCATGGCAACCACTGGTATATACTTTACTGTCTTTTTTGAGATGAAACCAAATAAAGGTACAGTAAATGCCAGACCCAGGGGAACAACAATTAAAAGTACTGGATTTACCATCTTTGCTGTTTTACCTTCCTAAGATTTAAAGTTCCATAATGCTGATAAACCATTATCGCTAAGGAAAGAGCAAGCGCAAGAACCGCTACGCCAATAACAATAGCAGTAAGCACCAATGCCTGGGGAACAGGGTCAACCATCCTATTCGGGTTTATCCCTGGGTTAGAAAATATGGGAGCCGTGCCTTTTTTAATATAACCAATTGAAATAAGAAACAGATTTACTCCGGTATCCAGAATATTGAGACCTATAATAATCTTGATAAGATTATGCTTGACCAGTATAATGTAAAGCCCTATAAATACAAGTCCAAAACAACCGATGTAATAAATATAATTATACAAAAAGGTCATTTACTCTCCTCTATTAAGTTGTCAATTACTCCTGCGAGTTCTGAACCAACCTTAAATCCGATGGCAATGTAAATTATGGGGATAATACCTGCACTGAACAGTAGATTGGGGACTCCCTTTGGCAAGAAGTTCAGTAAGAAATAACCTCCTACAATTAAACCCAGTAATCCCAGAAGTACAAAAATCAATCCACCCAGAGATTCTGTTGCATCAGAGGCTTTTCTGTTTATCTTCCTTTCCGGACATCCTAAATATCTCAAAAGAAAGGCAGAAGCTATAATTGCTCCTCCCTGAAAGCCTCCTCCAGGGGTGAGATGCCCGTGGATAAATATATATGCCCCAAAAAGAAGAATCAAAGGGAAAAGCAGATAACATCCAGTATACAGAATTAAACTTGGTTTCTCTATTTCTTTCCTTTTCTTCTTTTTTCTTGTTGCAAGAATAGCTCCAAGACCAATCGCAGCAATAAATAGAACCGTCACTTCTCCTAAGGTATCAAATCCTCGGTAATTTACAACCACGGATGTTACTATGTTTGTAGCCCCTGTTTCTTTTATGCCTTTATATACATAATATTTTCCTACCTTGGTCTTGTGTGTTGCAAAAGGAATATTCTTTAAAGAATACCAGATCCCAAAGGCTAATATTCCCAGTATTATGAGACTAAATATTTTCCTCATTCTTCATACCTATTTGTTCGTATTATTGCGATTACAAAAACAGCAGTTACCAGTGCTGCTCCAATGGATGCTTCAGCCATTGCTACATCGGGAGCCTGAAGGAAAAAGAAGAGAATAGCAGCTATTAAACTGACCACGCAGGATGCAATTACAGCGGTTAGCAAATCCTTGAGAATACAGGCGACAATTGCTGCTCCCAGCATCCCTGCTACAAGGAGTGAGATAAAAATCATTTTGCCTTTTTATATTCTCTGAACTCTTTTGTTTTATCTACCACACTTTTATCACATAAGGAAATACCTGCTTTCCTGGAGGCTTTTCCAATTGCATGGTTGGATATTGGGTTTGTAAGAAGAATGAAAAATGCGATAATCAAGGTTTTCCAAAACCATGCAGGTTCTATTATTCCTACACCTATAATGGTAAAGAATGCCCCAAATGTAGTACACTTTGTCCCAGCCTGTAACCTATTGTATACATCGGGCAGTCTAAACACTCCCAGACTTCCCAAGAAAAGAAATATCACCCCGATGAGCGCAATAATTTCACCTATAACCTCCATTAGATTCCTCCTTCTAAGAATCTTGCAATAGTTACTGAACCTATAAAGGTTAAGACTGCATAGACCAATGAGACATCAAGATAAATGTATCTTTTAAAAACAAGGCTGAGAAGCACCAGCAAGGCAGTGGTCACAGTTGAGAGTGTATCCAAAGCTACCACCCTGTCTGCTGCAGTGGGTCCCTTTATCATCCTAAGAATACACAGAACTATTCCACCTCCAATGATTCCAAGAAGAACAGAACTCATCATTCAAATATTTTTTTCAAATACCTTTCAAATCTTTCTCCTATTATTCTCGTAGCCTCATCCATCCGTTTTGACTTTACATTTATCCAGTGGATGAGAAGCTTGTCATCCAGAATATCTAAGGTGAATGTTCCAGGTGTTAGTGTGATAGAATTTGCCAAAATGAGCTTTGCAATTCTGGGTTTGAGAGCTGTTTTTATGACCACGATTCCTGGTTTTATAGGCATTTTAGGATGAATAACTCTATAGGCAACATCAAGATTTGCCTTTACTATCTCCTTAAACAGTACACCAAGGTAAACAATAAAGAAAAAAATTCTTTTTAAAGATAATAAAGGAAGGTCAAGTTCTAAATAAAATTTATTAAGGAATAAGGCTAAAACCAGACTTATAATAACTCCAGTGCCTAACTCCTGAAAATTAAAGGTAGAAGTAAACATTAACCAAATCAATACCAAAAAAGAAAAAAGATAGAAAAAACTCCTGATTTTTAAAGCCATTTCTCCTTGTTTTTGTTTATGCAAATATTTCGCATCTAAAAAATTATACACATATTTATTCATTTGTCAAGTTTTTGTAGAATTCTATGAGGTATTCGCTTAATGCCTATTCATTTCTTTTCAAGTTAAAAGAAAATGTTTGACAGGAACCCAAAGAATTGTATAATTAAGTCAGGAATAAATATGAAGGATGAAGAAATAATAAAAATCATAAAAGATACCATAGAAGAACTTCCACAGGATTTTAAGAGAAAATTAAAGGATGTAGAGATTTTTGTAAAGGATTATCCGGAAGGTGATCATGCCGATTCAGTTCTGGGAATATTTAAAGGGATTCCTTTGACGAGAAAAACCGTTTTCTCCTTATACCTCCATCCCGATACGATTGTTATATACCGGAAAAATGTGGAGAAATTTTCAAGAAACGAGGAGGAGGCTAAGAGCCTTTTAAAAAGAGTGCTCTTGCATGAAATAGGTCATTACTTTGGATTATCAGAAAGAGATTTAAGAAGATTGGGGTATTGAATCAATTTTTATTTCCAGGTTTTTATAAAGTTTGAAAGCCTTACACCCAAGAGTCTCACCTTTTTTTCTATTTTTACATTTTTAAGTATCAGGATAGAACCATTGACAACTTCTTCTTTCTTATTTATTGGTTTGTCAAAGGTGCATGATTTTGTTAAAGTTTTAAAATCTTTAAATCTTATCTTCAATGTGATGGTTCTTATCCTTAGATTTTTTTCTTCAAGCCATTTTCCTAAATTTTCTGCAATCTCTTTTATTATTTTTTCAATCTTTGTTCTATTTTTTATATCGTATTGAAATGTTACCTCTCTTGATATTGATTTCCTCTCCCGGAATGGAGCGACCGGTGTGTCATCAATTCCTCTTGCATGCCGGTAGAGCATATATCCCCATGCATTTCCAAATCTTTTTATAAGCTCCTGAAGAGAAAGTCTTTTTAAATCTTTTATCCTTTCCACCCCTAATGCCTTCAGTCTTTCCTCTGTTTTCTTTCCAACTCCCCAGAGCTTTCTCACTGGAAGATTTTCAAGAAACTTTTCTTTGTTTCTTTCGGTAACTACTGTGAAACCATCCGGTTTATTGAAGTCTGAGGCTATCTTTGCAAGAAGTTTATTGGGGGCAACTCCAATGCTTAAAGATAACCCTGTTTCTTTTTTGATTCTTCTTTTTATTTCTTTTGCAGTTTTTATAGGGTTTTTAAAACCTGATAAATCCACAAATGCCTCATCAAGGGAGAACATTTCAACTTTTTGGGTATAACTTTTAAGAATTTCTTTTATCTTTTCGGAGAATTCTCTATACACATTCATTCTTACCGGAAGAAATATACAGTTAGGGCATAACTCATAAGCCTTTTTTAATGGCATGGCAGAGGAAACCCCGTATTTTCTTGCTTCGTAAGATGCAGTTGATACCACTCCTCTTGAGCGAGGATTCCCGTTCCCACCCACCACCACAGGCTTTCCCTTTAAAGAAGGGTTTAACAATTGCTCAATTGATGCAAAGAATGCATCCATATCTATATGGATTATCCATCTTTTTGGTTTCATCTTTTATATACCGAAGAGAAAATAAAAAAAGCCTTTTCTATCTCTTTATCTGTTATAAAAAATGATGGGAAAAATCCTATTCTTTTATTTTTTAAGTCTTCAAGTATCAAGCCATATCTCAATGCTTTTTTAATTATTTTTTCTGATTTCTTCTCTTTTTTAAACTCCACCACCGTAAAAAGACCGGTTCCTTTCACCACTGCATCCTCTTCAACTATCTCCTTTATCTTTCTTCTTATATACTCCCCCTTTCTCCTTGCTCTTTCTATACCTTCTTTTTTTAGAAACTCTATTCTTTTTATTCCTTTTAAAATAAGTTCCTTGGAGGGTAACTCAAAATCACTTTTTATGAAATGAGCTCTCTTAAAGGACAACCCAAAAATCCCTTCCAAAATTTTGAATGCATAGATATCTGCTATAAAACCCGCGTGTTCGGTTGCAAACATCCTTCCCGTATACCCCAATGGGAAGTCCGCCTCCCAGGATGCAGTTATTCTACCTTTCTCAGGGGTTTTGAAGGGGAGGATGGAACCATCCTCCCCAAAGGGATTGAAAATTATTATATCCTTTCTTTTCTCTAAAATAGATTTTATCTCTTTTTTAGAAGTAGAGAAGACAACCTTTCTATTCTTTGCTCCTGGGGTAAGTATTGCCATTTCCTCTGCGAGCAGGACGGCCTCTTTTGGGAAATGTCTTCTTGAGAAATTGACAAATTCATAACCATCCACATCTATCACAGTAGAGTTTTTTGTTTCTTTTTCTATGGGGAGTTCTATATCTACAAATTCCTTTTTCTTTAAAAATTTTCTTGCAGTGGGTCCTGGAAACTCTTCTATTCTTCCCAGGTGTCTATCTGTGCCTTTTGAAGTTTCCCTGAATAGTCTATATATACCGTTTTAATCTCTGTGAATATATCGTATACTGTCCATCCTCCTTCTCTATGACCATTTCCAGTATCCTTTACTCCACCAAATGGGAGATGGCATTCCGCTCCTATGGTGGGTCCATTTATATAGGTGATTCCGGCTTCAATATCTGCGATAGCCTTCATGGCGTTTCTTATATCCTGAGTATATATGGAGGAGGAAAGTCCGTATCTGGAGTTATTGAGAATGGATATGGCATGGTCTATATCTTTTGCCTTGATCACCGAAAGGACCGGACCAAAAATCTCCTCCTGGGCTATTCTCATCCCAGGGTCAACATCTATGAAGATAGTGGGTTTATAGAACCATCCTTTCTCGCATTCTCCTTCAGTATATGGCTCTCCGCCAAGCACAAGCTTTGCCCCTTCAGACTTGCCTATCTCCACATAGTTATGGACGGTTTCCCTCTGTTTTTGGTTGATTAAGGGACCCATTTCAACCGATTCATCAAGCCCGTTTCCTATCTTTATTTTCTTTGCTCTTTCCACAAGCATTTCTATGAACTCTTCGTATATATCTTGATGGAGTATGAGTCTTGAGGTTGCTGTGCATCTCTGTCCTGTGGTTCCAAATGCTCCCCATAGGACTCCTTCAAGGGCAAGGTTCATGTCTGCATCAGGCATTACTATCTGGGCATTTTTCCCTCCCAGCTCAAGGGAAACCCTCTTTAAACTCTTACCAGCTACTTCTGCTATTCTTCTTCCAATCTCAGAGGACCCGGTAAATGAAACTCCTCTTATAACAGGGTCTTGAAGTATTGACTCTCCCACAGATGCTCCGGTTCCTGTCACAAAATTTACAACCCCTGGAGGAACTCCTGCCTCTTCAAGAATCTTCACCAGTTCTGCTCCACACGCTGGGGTATCAGATGCGGGCTTGAAGACCACGGTATTGCCTGAAAGGATAACAGGGAATATCTTCCATGATGGTATTGCAATGGGGAAGTTCCATGGGGTTATCAATCCCCATACTCCTATGGGCTGCCTAAAAACAAGACATACTTTATCCGGAAGTTCAGAGGGAACCGTTTCTCCATGCAGTCTTCTTGACTCTCCAAATGCATAGAAGGCAGTATCTATTCCTTCCTGGACATCTCCTCTTGTTTCTTTTAATATTTTCCCCATCTCTCTTGTCATTAATCTTGCTATATCTTCTTTTCTTTGGACCAATAGTTCTGCTGCTCTTCTTACTATTTCTCCTCTTTTCGGAACCGGGACCTTTCTCCATGACTCATACGCCTTCTTTGCAGCCTCTACTGCTTCTTTAACATCCAGAGGTCCTGAACGCTGAAATACTCCTATTACCTCATCCCAGTTTGCAGGATTTCGGTTTTCAAATGTTTCCCCTGTTTTTGACTCCACCCATTTCCCGTTGATAAAATTTTTATATACCTCTGCCATACAACCTCCTTTTTCCAAACGTTTTTAAATTATATCCCTTTATCTAAAAATGGCAAGTTATGTCTTTTTGTTCACCAGGTTTTTGAGAGAGAGCCAGCAATCCTCAGTTCATTGTATTCTTCCTTTTTTGATGAAAATACATTGTTTTCTACTCTTAACTCCAGGTTTCCAAAAACTCCTATATCCAGAGAGGATGAATACCAAATCTCTCTTTTTCTTTCATCTCTTTTTTGGGTTATCCCTCCTCCCACACTGTTTGACCATCTTTTAAAAAATGTATAGGTAAAGGAACCAGAGTAACCGGTAAGAGTAGATGTTTCTTTTCCTTTTGTGTCAATCCAGTTTACACCGATATCAAAACTTAAAGGCAATTTAAAAGAAACATTCTGTCCTAAGGTTAAAGAGTTCGATGTATAAGAATCATTGAGTTGGAAAGTATAAAAAAGAGAAGGAGAAAAGTCTATCCCTTTAATTTTAAAATTATACCAGGAGGATAGAGAAAGCAGATTCTCCTTTATACTTTCTTCTCCTTTGTTTATATAAAGGGTGTAGTTTATATCCAGGTATGGAAGGTTAGGGATATTTATCCCCATGTCTGTATTATATTCGTAAAACCTTGTTGTGTATGAATTAAAGCCTGAGAGATTGTCCTGGGATATGCTTACCCCTTCACTCAGATAAAGTATTCCCTCCCAGAATTGTTGATTGGCTGTTGCCTCTATCCTCTGTTCATCGTTTCTCAGGTATTCATTGCCCAGACTCCTATAGGATGGCTCCACCCTCTCAAATCCAAATTCTAATTCTGTGATTTTTAAGTCAATTGAGAATTGTGTTTTATAAGCGGTTCCAAAGGAACTGCTTAGTTTTGGATGGGTATATTTGGTTAACCATGGAGGAAGCTTTAACTGGCTTATTTCTGGAGTTCTTATATCATCGGTGAATTGAGAACCCTCTATCTCTGCTTTTAGTTTAAACCTTTCATTAAAAAGTGAAAGGTTCAGTTCAACTCCTGCAATGTAGTTTTCTCTTGGGGTAATTAGTTCTAAGGAGTCATCTTCATAAGGGATGAGATAGGGTTCTATTGAGTTCTCATCGTCCTTTGCATAGAGGAGGGTAAAGAATAGATGGGTTTTTTCTTTCTTTCCGATTCCAAATCTTCCTGCATAAAGGGTTCTTTTGTATGAGACTTCTGAGCTGTCAGAACCAGGGACCGCTCGATTTACAACTCCTCCAGTTCCTGCGATGTAGATAGGTCCGGGGTTCATTTCAACTGAAAAACCTGTTATAGGGGTTGAGTAAAGGGTGAATTTTGAATATGAGGGATAGCATCTTCCTATTTCAATTCCAGAGATTGAGAATGCAAGGGAGGGGAGGGGAAGGGCTCCTTTCAGAAGTTCTGAAGGGGAGAGAAATATTCGGTATTTGTTCAGTTCCTGTCTGAGACTGCTTTCCTCTGTGGACAAAAGAATATTTAAGGATAATGGCATGCCATAGATTTTGAGTTCAGGGTTCAGATAGAGTCTTGTAATTCTTGAGGGTCTTTTCTGGTCTGCGTTGTAAAGGGTATCATATTCAGCATATATACTGAAAGAGCCTGAGAATTCAACAGGTTTTGCATTAATAATAAGAGGGATGATAAATACCATTATTTTCATATATCCTCTCCCTTCCGGGGCAGGGCAAAGCC
>CAZUTC010000007.1:0-7489 GCA_964623485.1 uncultured bacterium
TTTATATCCCTCTGAGGTAGCAACAAACTTTTGTTGCTACCTCAGAGGGATATAAAAGCAGGACTTCCTTTAGAATTTCAGGCTCCTCTTTCAAAATCTCCTTTAGGAGTTTCTTGACTCTTTTTTTGGTAATTACAGATGTATCCGGCATGAAAAATTATAGGATGATTATTTTTAAAGTCAAGTTTAAAAAATCTGTGGATAAGGAAGATTTCTCTTTCTGAGATGAGGTATCTTCTGAGCAGGACAAGGGAGAGACTTCTTCTCTACTCTCATAAGCAGGAAAGAAAAAGGAAGAGAAATTGCATCCTATGGTTATATTATGATAAGAGGTTTAAAGTCTCATTTTATGCAAGGAAGGGGTAATGGGAGTAAGTTTACAGGACAGTTTGAAGATTTTTTAAGAAAGAGAAATGGGTAAAGAATGAAATTCAGTCCAAAATGTTATGGAATTCTGCAAAATATTGACAATAAGGGTAAATAGGATTATAATTAAGAAATGAAAGGAGGTGAGTAATATGATTTTTATGGTTGTTATCTTTGCTTATGGAATAAGTATAACTCCGGAACCAGTAGAGATCTCTGGAGAGCATAAAGCATATACCTTTCCGGTTATAAATCCCTTTAAAGAGCCCTTGAAGATAAAGGAAAGAGAATACACGTATCCACCGGCCCAGGATTCCATCTGGATAGATGTGCTTCTACCTCCCGATAGCTTTTTGGTGATAAAATTTTCTAATGGTAAATTCTACGATAGCTTATCTCCCTCTTATTATTTGAGCTACGAAGCTAAGGAGATAATAGATAAATGCCCCTCATGGCTTAAGAATGACCTTATAGAAAATCTAATCCACATGAATTGGGATGTTCAGGGCAAATGTGCCAGAATAATAAAAAATAATACCGACCCCAGAATACTTGATGAGTTATACTTTCAGATAGCCCACCTTGCTCCTCAGGTACTCCTAAGAATGAATGAAAATATACCGGCTGAAAATGCAAAATACCTTTACATTATTGATGAAGACCTTTCCTATGTTGATATAGTTGATTATGGAGACCCTGAGACCGATACAAATTACTACTCCACGACCAAGTATTGTGTAATATCAAATGGTAATAAAATGTGGGTGGAGATTCCAAAGGAAATTTATTACTGGTGGGTAGTGATGCCCAAGGGAACGGATGAGTTGCCAAGAAATGATGCCTCAGTTTATAATAAATTCTGGAGGGAGTATCTCTATTATAGTGATGAGGGACATGATTATACTGCAGGAGGAAGTTATCCTCTTTTAAAGGATGTGCTTGCAAATGTGGAAGTTTATTGGGATGGTAAGAAACATGTATGGCCAGGGGGGAGAGAATATTCAGACACCATGTCTTTAGTAAATGCTCTTGGGTGGTGGGCATCGGAGGTTGTCCCAAACCCTGCAACTGGAAACAGACCAATCCAGCCAAATGTGATTGCTTATGAGCATAACGGTAATTGTGGAGAACTGCAGGATCTCCTTTGGGCAGCTGGGAGAACAGCCTTAATTCCTATCTTAGGAACTATGCTAATATCCGAGGACCATGTGTGGAACGCAGTTTACTGGCCCCTGGATAGCACATGGCATGAATACCAGGTTGATCTTGGACATGGGAGCACCCATGTAGCAGACTCAGGCACCTCATACGATAGCCCAAGAAGACAGAACTCCTGCCTTTGGAACTGGCGAGGGGACGGATATCAATGGAGCTTCATAGAGTATTACTCTCCTTACTGTTCACTCACCGTATGTGTATTTGATAAAAATGGAGTTCCTTATCCAGAACATAATATAAAGATAAGCAGTGATGCAATATGGGGAGGTATTGCAAAAGGATTTGCAGGTATTACCGATAGAAACGGAATGTATACTACTACCCTGGGAGACCTTCAAAACTATTATGTGGAGGGATTAGGAAAGGTGATAGATTCCGCAGATGCTCAACCGGGGACCCATTTCTGGGTGTACGATACCCTATCTTCGGAACTCAAAATAAAGACTCCCAAGGGAAAGCAAAAAGAAGGAACCTGGAAGGGATATACGCTGTCTGCAGAGATAAACATTCCATATGAAATAGGACATGGATACTCTTTTAGCTATGAGGAGGTTCTACAATACTATATGAAGAAATTTACTCCAGGAATTCTTGACTATTTTTATATAATGGATAGAGAAGCACTGCCAAAATTTATTGCAGGATATGGATTTGAATACTTTTATAATGACACCGGATTTACCTCCCTTGAAAAGGATTATGAGGTTCCCTCTTCAGAAGATATGTTTATAGTATTTTATAATTCTAACCCAAAACTCTCAGTAGTGGTACAGGGCTGGCTTAAATCATATCCTTCTCAGGGTGGTATTGCTCAAAAAAATAAAAGGAATAAAAAAGAGTTACTCACTCCATTTTATTCCCGAGAAAACAAAATCTTTCTACCAAAAAAACAAACTGTTGAAATATACGATGTGGGAGGTAGAAAAATAAAACTCATACAGAATACCACGGAAATTGATACAAAAGAACTTCCACCCGGTATATACTTTGTAAAGTTCAAAGAACAGAAAAAGATAAAGAAGTTTATTGTAATGAAATAATTCCAATTACACTTACAAAAATAAAAGATATATAAAATTTAATTTTTATTGACTTTTCCTTTTATAGGAGTAAAGTTTTAAAAAGGAGGTAATTATGTACGCACTTATTGCTATTATTGTAATTATTTTGATCATTCTTTCCAGTGCCATAAGAATATTAAGAGAGTACGAAAGAGGTGTGGTTTTCAGATTGGGAAGGTATGCTGGGGTCAGAGGTCCTGGATTTATTCTTCTGGTTCCATTTGTTGACAGGATGGTAAAAGTAAGCACAAGGATAATTACACTTGATGTTCCAACCCAGGATGTTATCACCAGGGATAATGTTTCAATAAAGGTGGATGCGGTTGCATACTTTCGTGTTTTGGACCCCTCAAAGGCAATAATAGAGGTGGCGGATTATATATATGCCACAAGTCAGTTGGCTCAGACCACTTTAAGAAGTGTCCTTGGAGAGTATGAACTGGACGAACTTCTTGCCCAGAGGGAAAAAATAAATGCAAGACTTCAAAAGATAATAGATGAACAGACAGACCCCTGGGGCATTAAGGTTACAATGGTGGAGATCAAAAGAGTTGACCTTCCGGAAGGAATGCTTAGAGCAATTGCAAGACAGGCAGAGGCTGAGAGAGAAAGAAGGGCAAAGGTGATTCATGCAGAGGGTGAACTCCAAGCTTCAGAAAAATTAAGTCAGGCAGCGAGAATCCTACAAAAAACCCCGATCGCTGTTCAACTGAGATACCTGGGAACCCTAACAGAGATAGCAGCAGAAAAAAACTCCACCATAATATTCCCACTCCCCATAGACCTTATCAAAGGTTTATTTGAAGCAGGAGGGATAAAGAAAAAATAATTACTCCAACCTTCTAAAATAGAGTATGCCTTTTTCATAAATTAAAAAATTTTTACTGTCTCGGAAACTTCCGGGGTTTGCAATGGAGAGATCATCTATTTTTTTTATAAATCCAATATGATTGTGTCCTGTTATTATAAACTCAACCCCCTTTGGGATTAAAACTTTCATTTTCTTTTTTATTTTTTTCTTTGATTTTTTAAAATTCATTATTTTTTCTGCTATATGGGTGCCTATTTTAGGAGGCAATAGAGAATAAAGAAAAACAAATATAGGAAAGGAAAGAAGCAGCATTGAAACAGAAAGTCTTGGATTTCTCTCCACCCTACCATGGGCAAGAAGAAATCTCTTCTTATCAATCTTTACTTTGGATGGGTTTTTAATTACCTCTATACCAAAATGTTTTAAGTAAGGAAAAATCCAGAAATCATGATTTCCAGGAAGAAACACAATATTTTTCTTTTTCGAAAGGAACTCTATCCATTCTCTATAATAGGGATGTATGCCTTTTTGAAATAAAAAACCAAAGTTAAAAAGGTCTCCAAGAATATATATTTTTGAAAATCTGTTTCCCTCTTTCTCAAGAAACTTTTTAAATACCTCATCCTTTTCCTTTGTTTTGAAGGAGAGATGTATATCTGAAACAAAGGCTATTTTACCAGGCAAAATGTTTTTTATAATGATAGATTCTTTGGACCAAAAAACCTATGATAAATCCATAGGCTATCTTGAGAGAGGGTTTTTTAAAAAGATAACGAGCAACAGAAAAGAAGGGAATCTTTGTATATTTCTCTTTATCCAATACCTTCCCTATTGCATTTATCATCTCATTGGTGAGGGATAGAAAGGTATGAGGAAGAAAAAGGGTGAGGCGGTCCCTTGAAGGAAACGTTTTTACCTTTTCTGGATAGGAATATATTATTTCAGGATTTTTCTCCTTTATAGCCTCCTTCACAACCTCTCCTGCTTTTCTACCACTGAAGAGGGCTCCAAGAATTCCTCCCTTTGTTAAAGGAAATAAGAATCCTCCAGCATCACCTGCAAAAACCAGCCTTGGTAGGGTTATCTTTACCGGTTTTTTAGTAAAGGGTATCTTTCCTCCATGAATGGATTTTGGTTTTAAATTGGATATGCCAAGGAATTTACAGAACTCATCAAGGAGTTTTTTTACATTCCCAAAGCCTCCTACTCCAACGGATGTTTCAATACCTCTATGAAATACCCATGCATATGCAGGATAGAATTTTTCATCGTGATAGAACAAAAGCCAATCCTCTGCAAACTTATTTAAGGGAGGAAATTTGTACTGTATTGCATTTATGCACTTTTGAGGTAATTTGAATATCCTTCGTATAATAGAAGAGGCTCCATCTGCTGCAATAAGATACCTCCCTTTAAACTTTTTCCCTTTTCTTGTATAGATATTCCATGTATCTTCTCTTAACTCTGCTCCCATGACTTCTTCTTCTGTAAGAAGCCTTGCCCCTTTTTTTATAGCTTTTTCTGCAAGCTCCTGGTCAAACCGGGTTCTATCTATGCAGTATCCCTTCTGAGGAAAGTATATGGTGGTATTGTTTGGGAATATAAGCCTACCACCTTTTACCTCTTTTACAATCCATTCTTTATCCTTTGAAAGATTTAAAAAATCGAGCACATACTGGGATATTCCTTCACCACAATGATTTGGTATACCTATGGTTTTCTTTTTATCTATTATTAAGGTGTTTCCGTACTCTGCAATTACTGAAGCAGCCGTTGAACCTGCAGGACCTGCTCCAATTATTATTGCATCGTATATTTCAGATTCCTTGGGCTTCAATTTTTTTAAGTATCTTTTCAAACACTGGATGGAACTCTTGAATATCTCTTTTTGCCCTTTCATTTATTTCAGCAAACTTCTTCATCTGTTCTTCGGTAAGCTCGTATGGCTGTATCTCCCCTATAAAGCCGATATTTTCTTTTTTGAATATTTTCACTGGTCTTGTCACAAAATTCTCACAGTTATAAGTGGAGAGATAAACATTTTTCCCTCTAAAAATCTTTATAAGAAAGTCTTTAAATGACCTTGCAGTTTCCTTGTTTGTGGTAGCATCCGGTAGAGTTGACCTTACTTTATAAGGTTTCTCAGATACTGTTTCAGTGAAACTATGGTAGTTTTCCATTATCCTTTCATACATCTCTATATCCAGCTGAGAAAATGGAATGCTTTCAAGATATATCTTTTGCAGGATGGGTAAAACGGCATTCTTTTTATGTTGACCTACAATATCAAAGAGAAGGTCTCTATCTGTTTTTAAAAAGAATTGCAGTTCCTCCTTAAGCCGATAGTAGTCCAGATGGTTATATCCAAAAATTTTTTTCTTAAGCATACCGGCATCTTCTGGATACTTCATTTCCAAAGCTTTATAAATAAAGAATGCTATATCATCGGTTGGGTTTGTTATCACTATCTGCATTACCTTTTTGGGGTGATATGCAAAGGCAATTTTAAGGGCTGGTTCAAGGTCATTTGGTAATGCCTCCTTTCGCGTCTTTGGTCTTTTGGTCTGTAAAGTTATGAATGATATATCACAGGGGGAAGCGGCAATCTCCTCCAGGGAATAGAATATTTTTATCTTATCAAATGTATCAATATTTGCTTTTAAGACTTCAAGGGGTCCCTTTTTTCTACGATATACATTTACCTGTTTTATCTCTTTAAAATCTATTATTTCGGATAGAATCTCCTCCACAAGCGCGCCTGCTCCATTAAAACTTAATATGATTCTTTCCTTGCCTCCAAAAAGTTTGGAAGATATATCCTTTTCTATTTCCATTATCTGTCTATTTATAGAAAGAAGAATTTCTTTTATATTTCTTATTGGTTTTGAGAAATAATCATTTGCACCCTCCCTAAAGGCTGTGGTTATTATTTCTGGATTTCCATATCCGGTAACCAGGATGAATCTACTATCTATTCCCTCTTTTCTCAATTTTTTTAAAAGTTCTATTCCAGCCCTTTCAGTTTCCATTACAAGGTCTGAAATTATAATATGAAAATACTCCTTTGATGCAAGGTGGAATGCTCGTTCTCCACTGCTTTCTGTATCAACTTCAAAACCCTGCATCCTTAAGAAGTTTGCTAAAAACTCTCTTACCTCTGGATCATCATCCACCACAAGTATTTTATACCTGTTATCCATACTTAAAGAATATCAATAAATAAAGGAAAGTCAAGTTGATAAGTGTAAATTGTTAAGAGTAAACTCATAAGATAGGGGGTCTTTTGGATTAAGGAGTTTCAATTTCTCTGTTACTTCCTCTGCTGCCTGCCAGTCCGGGAATTTTCTATTGGTTAATCCCAGTTTTTTGGACACCTTCCATATATGGAGATTCAAGGGAATTACAAGGTCAGCAGGAGATATCCTTTTCCATATGCCTCTGTCCATCCCATCATCTCTCACCATCCACTTTAAAAAAAGATTCCATCTCCTACATCCAGAACCTTCAGAAGGAAAGGGGAAAAGAAATTTTAAAGATGTATTCCTTTTTGGAAGCATAAGGTAGATAACATTTGCAAAACAGTTCAGAGGTTCCTTTATTTTTTCTCCTCTTTTATAATAGAATAAAAAAAGGTTTTCAAAGCTTCCGAATGTTCGAATAACCTTCCCCATCATTTCAAGGACTGAAATAATATCTTCTTTTGAATTGAATCTATGAGAGAGGGGAGGAAACTCTTTAAAGGCTCTTTTTTCCAAAAGAAACCTAAATGGTTTTTCTCCCAAATAAGATAGGATAGTCTCAATGGTTTTAAAAATCTCTTTTATGCCTCCGTATGAAAAAATTGCAGAAATAAATCCTACAACCTCTATATCTCTTTTATCCTCGTAAAGGTGAAGAAATTTTAAAGGAGTTTTCTTTAATAACTCTTTTTTATCAAGTTTTTCGTGAAGAGTTTTAATTAATTCAAGAGATTTTTTAATATCCTCCAACTATTTTATCCAGATGAATGGGGCAGGAACGAAGGTAAGAATAA
>CAZUTC010000007.1:7499-9763 GCA_964623485.1 uncultured bacterium
GTGCAAGGATACCTAAACAGATATCTGCCCTATCAGGAAGGGTTATTTCATCCGATACTGGAGGGTGTCTAAGTCCTAAGATAACAATAAAAAGAGCCCATATTATCCATCCGAACCACATTATTCCCATTGTGAATAGTAGGATGAGGGTTGCAATTGTTATGTATTTTCGATATTTTCCAAGCACTGCATAGGCAATATGTCCTCCATCCAGTTGTCCCAATGGTATTAGATTAAGCGCTGTTACAAAAAATCCAAACCATCCTGCAAATGCTGCTGGATGCAGTAAAATGTCTTTACCCTCTGGAAGACCACCTTTTGCAATCCAGGTGAGGAGGGTAAATATAATAGAGGAACCAAGTCCCAGTCCTCCTTCTATTTTTGAAATGGATACGGTTTCAGAATAAAAAAGCCCTATCAATGTTATAGGGATAGCAATTAGAAATCCTACGAGAGGCCCTGCAATCCCAACTCTTATGAGAGCCTTTTTATTGGGTACTATTCCTGACATCTTTATTACTGCACCAAATGTTCCCACTGGAAAGAAGGGAGCGGGTATAAAATAAGGAAGGGATGCCTCTACCCCATATTTCTTGCAGGTAAAGTAATGTCCCAGTTCATGACTTCCCAGTATAAGGAGAAGAGAAAAAGAAAATGGAACTCCTAAGAAAATATCTTTGAAGTTGGAGAAGGGATTTCCTCCCACATAAAAACTGCCTGCCAAAAGTGTTGTTAATACAGTGGCGAAAAACAGAAGAAGATGTAGCCATACCCTTCTTTTTACTTTCTTGGGAGGAATAAATGCAAATCTTATAATATCTCCCTTTTCATCCCTCGATAAAAATATAGCAATGGATTTTTCTTTTAAAATTTTTATCATTTTCTGGATATTTTCTTTTGCCGGTTCTTTTACTTTCCCCCTTACCACATTATATCCCAAATCAAAAGAGTATTCCTCCACCTCAAAAAAATCTTCTATTAGGTGGAGAACTTCATAAATATCAGGATGCTCTGTATTCAATTGCCTCCTTATAACTTTTCTCTTCTGCTTTTTTAGGGGGTGAAATAATACTTACTATTACTATAACAATCAAACTGATAAAGAATCCAGGAACCAGTTCATATATAAGTTTTTTTAAAACAGGAACGTTATACCAAATAATTATTGTTAATGCACCAGAAACCATTCCCCAAAAGATTCCTATCTTTGATACTTTTTTCCACCACAGAGAAAGGACCACAGCAGGGCCAAACGAAGCTGCAAGACCACCCCATGCATATAGCACAAGCCAGTATACCAGTTTCTGAGCCTTTAAGGCAAGCAAAAATGCAATTACCCCCACGGTAAGGGTTATCCATCTTGAGACCGAAAGTAATTCTTTCTCCCTTGCATCTCTTTTTATGAATCGTTGATACAGGTCTCTTGCCACCACCGAGCTTACCACCAGTAACTGAGAATCAACTGTAGACATCATTGCAGCAATTGCAGCAGCAATTATGACCCCAACAAACCATGGAGGCAGAAGATATTTTGCAAGGGCTATTGTTACATGTTCTGGGTCTTTTAATGCTTGACCTAAAACTCCTATCCCAAAGAATCCAATTAATATTGCTCCTCCTAAGGCAAAGAAGGTCCAAGACATTGCAATTGAGGTCGCTTGAGAAACATCTTTTTTCTTGGAGAGTGCCATGTATCTTGCAAGAATGTGGGGTTGCCCCATGTATCCCAGACCTATTGCCAGTCCTCCCACTATTATTCCCAGTACCATAGCAAGTCCTTCAAAACCTCCGGAAAGAGAAAGAGCATGAATATTTACATTTTTGATATGGGAGATCAAATTAAAAAATCCTCCAGCCCTTATTATGGAGAGAACAGGAAGAAGTATCAAAGCAAAAACCATTATAAGTCCCTGGAAGAAGTCTGTCCATGCCACTGCAAAGAATCCTCCGAGGATTGTGTAAAGGATTATTATAGAAAGTCCTAAGCTCATGCCCAGAATTCTTGAGACCCCAAATCCACTTTCTAATATCTTTGCAGCTCCCACCACCTGGGCAGAAACATAGAAAGTAAAGAAGAAAACAATTAAAATCATTGAAGTAATTCTAAGCAGATGGGTGTTATCTTCAAATCTCTTTTCAAAATAGTCAGGAAGGGTAAGGAGGTTGAATTTCTTACTGAATCTACGGAGTCTTTCTGCAATTACGGTCCAGTTGAAAAGACTTCCCCCAAAGCATCCAATTGCTGCCCATAATGCGCCTAAACC
>CAZUTC010000007.1:9773-27712 GCA_964623485.1 uncultured bacterium
GCTGAAAAATCACTCGCCTTTTCAGAAAGGGCAATAACAAAACTTTTAAGTCTTCTTCCTCCAAGGGCAAAATCTGAAAGGTTCTTGGTATATCGTGCTGTGATTATACCTATTAAAAGCATTGCAAATAGATATCCAAAAAATATAATCACCGTTATATTCATAAAATAAGATACATGAATTAGAAAATAAGTCAAGGAATAATTCATTTTAAGTTGGATTCATTATTAGTACAATAAAGAAAAAATTAGTCAAAATTAAAGAAGAACGCCTCTTAAAACAAAAAGAAAATATAATATTTTTCCTTTTAAGGAGGTATGAGAGTATATCACCAAAATAACAATATAATCTTCTTTTAAAAACTGAAAACAATGGCGGCAAAGAATGACTGTAAGACTCCTTTAAGAAACTCTATATCAGACCCGGTAAATAGGTACCTGGGATATGCGAAAAAACAAAAAAGAATAATCCCCATAGCGAATCCTTTTTTCCTCCCTTCAATAAAATGAGAAACAGCCATAACAAGAAGCACAAGAGTAAGAGACTGAACAAAACCTTTAAAAAGATAGAGTATTCCATAAGTACCAAATATTAAAAAGTCTCCCCCTATCTCAACCAAACTCCACCAGATGAAAAGGACTATTCCCCTTTTAAGAATTTATCTGTCTCCTTTACATCCCCTTTTCTAATCCTCCTTTTCCACCAAAGACGAGACTAAAGGAAACAAAGGGACCGGAAAGAGAAACATCGGGGGGATTCAATACATTTCCTCCATCGCTGAATTTCGGCTCGGGTTTGGATGGATAGAATATGTAACCGCCTTTCAGGGAAATTCCAATAAAGGAAATAGGCAATACAATTCTTAATGCAGGTTGTAAGGCGAAACCACCAAATGTAATCTCTGCCATCCTTCTTGGCTCGGATAAAATATCAGTCCATGTGGTATCCTTTAATCCTTTGTATAATGTAAGGGTGTATCCTCCGCCTCCTATCCCCAAAATCAAATCCACACTTAACCTTTTCATAGAGAGATGATATCCAGGTTCAAAGAAGCCTCCACCATAAGCTCCCATTATCTTCATTGAGTCATTAGAGAGAACCTGTCTTCCTCCAAACCCTCCTCCTCCAAGAACTATGCGTCCTATTATTGCCCATCCACTACCGCCCATACCAATATATGCATCTTCAAAACGTAGATTTTGTATGTTTTCTATGTCATCATTCATTGCTTTTAAATCCGGTTGAGTCATCCATATGGAGAAACCACCATAACCACCCCCTTCGGTAGCATACAAAAACAAAGGGAATAATAAAATAATTATTTTTTTCATTCTATCCTCCTTTTTAAAATTTTATCTCTAAATCTTAAAAAGTCAACCTAATTAAAGAATAAGGATTCTTAAAAAGTAATAAAAGGTTGGAATTGTAAAAATAAGGCTGTCTATTCTATCCAAGAATCCTCCATGCTCTAAAAATATTCTCCCGCTATCCTTTATCCCACGTTCCCTTTTAAATCCTGATTCAAAAATATCCCCTATTTCTGCAACTACTCCTAAAATTACTGAGGAAACAATCATTCCTATTAAGGGAAAATTTGGTAAGAAAAGATATCTATAAATAATAGAGAATGCTCCTGACCACAAGATACCCCCCAAAAAACCCTCCCATGTCTTTTTTGGGGAGAGCTTTGGAGCCAGTTTATGCTTCCCAAGCCACAAACCTGTAAAGTATGCCCCGGTATCATTTATCCATGTAACAACAAATGGAAATAGTACCAGCCAGTAGCCATTCTTATAAAAAAATGAAAGTTGCTTTAATCTTAAAATATGTCCTGGAAGCCAGCCAAGATAAAAGGGAGAAAAAAGTAGAGGGAGAAAGCTCTTGGTTGGTTTAGAACCTTCTAAAAAACTCCACAGCACAACCCCTATCAAAATATATCCAAAAATAAAAAAAGAAGAAAAATCAACTTTCTTAAACTGGGTATACAGCACAAAAACTATCCCTGCAAAAGAAAAGATAAAAAAAATAGAGCTCTTTATATCGCATAAGTTTAAAAATTCATAATTTGCCACCCCCATCCAGATAATAAGAAATAAAAAAATAAAAAGGGAAGGGAGGTATATCACACCCATTATCAATGGGACAAGAATAAGAGAGATTATTACTCTTTTTAAAAGGCTACTCATTTACACTCCCAAATCTTCTCTCCCTTTTGCTATAATCTTTAATAGCCTTTATGAGTTCTTTTTTTGTAAAATCGGGCCAGAGAGTTTTTGTAAAGTACAGCTCTGTATATGCTATTTCCCATAAAAGAAAGTTGGATATTCGAAGCTCCCCTCCGGTCCTTATAAGGAGATCGGGTTCAGGAAGTTCGGGAAAATAAAGAAATTTTTTAAAATTTTCTTCTGTTACTTCATCCTTCTTCTTTATCTTCTTTACTGCATCTATTATTTCTGCTCTTCCCCCATAATTTATCGCAAGAACAAGTGTCAACCCAGTATTGTGAGATGTAACATCTTCCAGATGCTTTACACCGCTCACCACATCCAAAGGGAGTTCCTCAAGCCTTCCTATCATTTTAAACCTCACATTGTTTTCCATGAGTTCCTTCTCCTCCTCTCTTAGAAGTTTTGACAGAAGCTGCATCAGTTCCTTAACTTCTTTTTCAGGTCTTTTCCAGTTCTCTCTTGAAAATGTAAAAAGTGTAAGGTATTCAACCCCCATTTCTCCGCATGCTCTTACTATCTCCTTAACCCTTTTTACCCCTTCCCTGTGGCCGTATATTCTGGGCATCATTCTTTTCCTTGCCCATCTTCCATTTCCATCCATTATTACAGCTATATGCTTTGGAACCTTAAAATCTTTTTCCCTCAAATGGGTTACTCCATTATCTCTTTTTCCTTTTTTTTAAGTATCTCCTCTATTTTTTCTATATACTTATCTGTAAGCTCCTGAATCTTCTTTTGGGCAACATGAAAATCATCTTCAGAAATTTCTTTTTCTTTCTCCATTTTTTTTAGTTTTTCAATGGCATCTCTTCTTATATTTCTTACAGCAACTCTACTGTCCTCTGCTAATTTGGAAACCAGTTTAATCAGTTCTTTTCTTCTCTCTTCAGTAAGAGGAGGAAGATTTATCCTCACTATATTTCCTTCCACTGAGGGAGTAAGTCCAAGGTCTGCTTTATAAATTGCCTTTTCTATCTCCGGTACCGCACTCTTATCCCATGCCTGAATTACAAGCGTTCTTGGTTCTGGAACTCCTATGGAGGCTATTTGCTTAAGAGGAATCTGGGTTCCATAGTAATCTATTTTAATTCCGTCCAGAAGAGCAGGATTGGCTCTACCGGTTCTTATTCTCAAAAACTCTTGGGCAAGTATCTCAATTGTTTTCTTCATCTTTCCCTCTGCTTCCTTATAAACTTCTTCAACCATCCTTCCCTCCTTTTTTTATTATTGTTCCAATGTTACCTTCTTTCAATGCCTTTATAAAATTGCCCTTTTTATAAATGTTTATTACTAAAATAACAATCCCATACTCATGAGCAAGAGCAAAGGCAGTCTTATCCATTATTTCCAATCCTTTATCAATTGCATAACGATAATCTATTTCCTTTAAGAACTTTGCCTCTGGGTGCTTAAGAGGGTCCTCCTCATAAACACCCTCCACCTTTGTTCCTTTAATAAGAATTTCTGCCCCTATCTCCATACTCCTTAACACAGCTGCAGTATCGGTTGTAAAGTAAGGATTGGAGGTCCCCCCCGACAATACGACTATTTTATTTTCATAATCAGTTCTTACCTCATGAGGATTATAAAACTTCACCCATGGTATAGGGATTGCAGAATAATGTTCACAATCAATTCCCTTATTTTTTAAGAGCTCGTAAAGACGCATGCCGTTTATTACAGTGGCAAGCATTCCCATTCTATCTGCTGTAACTCTATCTATCTCTTTGAGTTCCTTTCCTCTCACAATATTCCCACCTCCAACGAGAATCGCTATTTTAAAACCCTCTGGTTTTAAAAGTAAAAAAGAGTCTATAAGGTCATCTAAACAATCTCGAGCCTTAAATATTTCTCCGTTGAGTTTTAGAAGAACCCTCCGGTAGTTTGTCTCAGTACTCTCCAACCTTAAATCTTATAAATCTTCTTATGATGATGTTTTCACCAAATTTTGCAATATTTTGCTTCACATACTCCCCCACAGTAATCTCAGGATTTTTAACAAAGGGCTGTTCAAGAAGGCAAACCTCTTTATAAAACTTTTCTAATCTTCCATTTACTATCTTCTCTATAACTTTGGGAGGTTTACCACTCTGTTCTGCCTGAGCCCGGTAAATTTCCTTTTCCTTTTCCAGAATATCTTTGGGAATATCCTCTCGGGAAACTGAAACTGGATCACTTGCAGCTATGTGCATTGCAATATCATGAACAAAACTCTTAAATTCATCATTCTTTGCTACAAAATCAGACTCGCAATCCACCTCAACCAACACACCCAATTTTGCTCCAGGGTGTATATAAGCATCCACTATCCCTTCCTGGGTCTCTCTTCCTGCTTTTTTCTCTGCCTTTGCAATACCCAGTTTTCTTAAGTATTCTATTGCCTTTTCCACATCCCCTCCAGACTCATTCAATGCCTTCTTACAATCCATAATCCCTGCCCCTGTTCTTTTTCGCAACTCCTTTATGGCTTCCATTCCTTCCTTCATTTATGCCTCCTCCTCTGGGATCTCTGTTTCAAATCCTTTTTTTCCTTCCATAACTGCATTTGCTATTACCGAGGTTATCAATTTTATGGATTTCATTGCATCATCATTTCCTGGGATAGGATAATCCACCATATCCGGATCGCCATTTGTATCAATAAGAGCCACCACAGGTATACCCAGTCTTCTTGCCTCCAGAACCGCAGTTTCCTCTTTAACCGGGTCTACCACATATAAAAGCCCTGGAAGGGTATCCATATTTCTTACTCCTTCGTAAAGTCTTTTCAATTTATTATACTGTCTAAGAATTTTGACTCTCTCCTTTTCAGGAAGCTCTTCATGCCTTCCATCGGAGATAAACTTATTGAGTTCATTGAACCTTGCTATGCTTTTAGCCACAGTTTCAAAATTTGTTAAAAGACCACCTACCCATCTTTCAGTAACATAGAGAGCACCTACCCTTTCAGCCTCTTCCCGTATTATTTCTTTTGCCTGTTGTTTTGTCCCTACAAAGATTATATCCTGTCCGTTTTCGGATACCTGCCTTACCACTTCAGTAGCCAGTTTCAATCTTTCCAGGGTCTGCCGAATATCTATTATGTGTATTCCACTCTTTTCAGCATATATAAACTTCCTAAACCTTGGATTCCATCTTCTCACCTTATGTCCAAAATGGACTCCGGTGGATAAAAGGTCTTGCAATGTCACTTCTCCTACACCCTTTTTCTCTATCGTTTTGTCCATTGGAAACTCCTTCTTCTTTTTGCCTTTCCATACTTCATTCTTTCTTTCTCTCTTGGATCTCTCGTAAGAAGACCGTAATCTTTCAAAATATCTTTAAACTCTGGATTCATTTCCACCAGAGCCTTTGCTATCCCTAAGGATATTGCATCTGCCTGTCCTGATATTCCTCCTCCTTCAACCTTAACCTTAATATCTATTTTGTTTTTTATTCCCGTAACCTCCAATGGTTTTAGTATCTTCTGAAGAAGGTCTTTCCTGGTAAGATACTTATCCGGGGCTCTTCCATTTACAAAAAACAACCCTTTCCCTTCTCTTATCCATACTCTTGCGGTGGCTCTCTTTCTACTTCCTATTGCATGAATTAATTCTGCCATTTTATACCTCCAAGGGAAGAATCTCGGGTTTTTGGGCATGATGGGGGTGGTCTTGGGATGCATATATCTTAAGTCTTTTCAGTCTTCTTGCTTGTAATTTATTCTTGGGGAGCATCCTCTTTACCGCAAGATAAAGAACTTTTGTGGGATCCTTTTCAAGCATCTCCTTCAATGTTCTTTGCTTTAATCCTCCAGGATATCCGGTATGCCAGTAATAGACCTTGTTGTTCATTTTTTTCCCAGAAACTTTTATATCCTTGGCATTCACAACAATAACAAAATCTCCATTATCAATGTGAGGAGTATAAGTAGGCTTATACTTTCCCATTAAAATCGTGACTATTTTTGAAGCAAGCCTACCAAGAACTTTACCTTTTGCATCCACAAGCCACCATTTCCTTTCCATATGCATAAATTATACTCCTTTCTTTAGCATTGTCAATTTTACCACCTGAAATGAGCAAATGCTCGATTGGCTTCTGCCATTTTATGAGTATCTTCTTTTATCTTCACAGCGGTTCCCTGACCTTTAGAAGCATCCAGAATTTCATTTGCGAGTCTCTCCACCATTCGGTATTCCTTTCTTTGTCTCGCTGCTTTTATTATCCATTTTATTGCAAGTGATATCCTCCTCGAAGGTTCCACTTCAACAGGAACCTGATATGTGGCTCCTCCAACTCTTCTCGGTCTTACTTCTAAAACAGGTTTAACATTGTTAATTGCTCGCTCAAAAACGGTATATCCATCTTCACCTGTTTTTTTCTCCACCATTTCAAGTGCCCGATAGAATATCTTTTGAGCAATAGTTTTTTTCCCATCCCACATCAAATTATTTATAAACTTTGCTGCAAGCACTGAGTGATACTTAGGATCGGGTGGAATTTCTCTTTTTTCTGCTCTCCTTCTTCTACCCATTTATCCTCCTTTTGACTCCTTAGGTTTTTTGGCTCCATAAAGTGATCTGGACTGTTTTCTCCCTTCAACTCCTGCGGTATCATAAACACCTCTCACAACTCGGTACCTCACCCCTGGAAGGTCCTTAACCCTTCCACCCTGTATAAGTACTACCGAGTGCTCCTGTAAATTATGACCCTCTCCTGGAATGTAGACTATTACCTCCTGTCCATTCGTAAGTCTCACTTTACATACCTTTCTCAATGCAGAGTTTGGTTTCTTTGGGGTAGTAGTATAAACCCTCACACAAACTCCTCTTTTTTGTGGACACCCTCCTAAAGCAGGAGTTTGGGACTTCTTTTTCTTGGGTTTTCTTTGTTTTCTTACAAGTTGATTTATTGTCGGCATATTATATCGCCTCCGTTTTTACCTCTTTTTCTTTTTCTTTTATTAACTCCTCTTTTAATTTCACAAAATCTGCAAAGCCTGTACCAGCAGGTATCAACTTACCCACAATAACATTTTCCTTTATTCCTCTTAATCTATCAACTCTTCCTTCTATGGTTGCCATGGAGAGCACCCTGGCTGTCTCCTGGAATGAAGCAGCAGAAAGCCAGCTCTCCGTAGCCAAAGCAGACCTTGTAATTCCTAAAAGTATAGGATGGAATGTAGCAGGTTTTAAACCCTCCTTCCTCAATTTTTCATTCACCTCTTGGATTGTCGTCCTCTCCACTATTTCACCCTCTACGAAGTTAGAATCACCGGGGTTGTCTATCCGTACTTTACTCAGCATCTGTCGTACTATCAATGCAATATGTTTATCATTTATCTTCACTCCCTGCATTCTATAAACTTCTTGAATTTCGTTGGTAAGAAACTCCATCACGGCCATTCTCCCTTTCACCCTTAAAATATCATGGGGGTCAACATTCCCTTCACAAAGCTTATCCCCTGCCTTCACCCTTTGCCCTGGTTCCACCAGTAGAAGCTTTGCATAGGGAATCTTATACTCCTTTACCGTGCCTGAATCAGAAATCACTCTGACTATCCTTATACCTTCTTTGGGAGGTTCTATTTCAACCACTCCATCTATCTCAGATATTATTGCAGGGTTCTTAGGATGTTTTGCCTCAAAAAGCTCAGCCACCCTTGGGAGTCCTCCGGTAATGTCAGCAGTTTTTGTTATTTCTTTTTGATACTTTGCCAGGGTATCTCCAGGATTTACGCTCTCACCATCCTCCACCAAGAGAAATGCTCCCTTGGGAAGTTCATAGGTTCCGAAAACATCCCCATTATCACCTATCACCTCTATTCTTGGATGTCTCTTCTTTTCCCTATCCTCTGTTATTACCATTTGTTTTGCTTCGGTCATCTCTGTGATGTCTTCTCTGAGGGTTATTCCATGGACTATATCTACATATTTTACCTTCCCTTTATGTTTGGTAATTATATTATGCACATATGGTTCCCACTCAAATAGTACATCTCCTTTCTTCACTTTTCTCCCATTCATACATCGCAGAATTGCTCCTCTTGGCACATTAAACTTTGTAGAGAGTTTCCTGTTTTTAAGTTCTATTATTCCTCCTTCTTCGAGGACCACATTTTCCCCATCAGATCTGGTACCATAAATGACATTTATAAACTTTACGGTACCATCAAATCTTGCCTCCTGTCTTGTTTGTTCTGCAGCTCTCTGAGCTACGCCTCCATAATGGAAGGTTCTAAGTGTTAACTGAGTCCCTGGCTCTCCTATGCTCTGGGCTGCAACTATACCCACAGCCTCTCCTAATTCCACAAGTCTTCCGGTTGCCAGGTTCCATCCATAGCATTTGGCACATACACCGTGAGGGGCTTCACATGTAAGAACCGACCTTACTTTGACCTTGTCAATTCCTGCATTCTCTATCTCTTTTGCCTTTTCTTCATCTATCTCTTCTCCTGCATGGACAATTGCCTCGTTTGTCAAAGGATTTACAACTGTTTCAAGGGCTATTCTCCCCACTGTCCTTTCTGAAAGGGGTTCTATTACCTTACCCCCTATCCTTAAGGGTCCCACTTCCTCACCCATTATGGTTCCACAATCCTCCATAGTAACTATAACATCCTGGGAGACATCCACGAGCCTTCTGGTGAGATATCCTGCTTCTGCAGTCTTAAGTGCTGTATCGGTAAGCCCTTTTCTTGCACCATGCGTGGAAATAAAATACTCAAGTACCGTCAATCCCTCTTTAAAGGAGGAAATAATCGGTCTTTCTATAATCTCTTCTCCAGTTACTCTCCTTGATGGTCTGGACATAAGCCCTCTCATAGCAGATATTTGTTTTGCCTGATCAATTGAACCTCTTGCTCCGGATATCACGAGCATATATATTGGGTTAAAACCATCCTGGTCCTTTTTAAGCTCCTCTACAAGTTCTTCGGTGAGCTTTGCAGAGGCGTTTGCCCATGTATTAATAATATTATTGTACTTCTCCCTTTCTGTTATAAGACCTTTTCTAAATGCATTGTAGTATTTTTTTACCTCCCTCAATGCTTTATCAATGGTTTCCTTCTTCTTCTTGGGAATTATAATATCGTCTATCCCTATGGAAACACCGCATTTTGTGGCAAACTTAAAGCCTATGTCTTTGAGGTCATCCAAAAACTCGGCGGTTCTTCTAAATCCATAGGCTTTAAAACATTTATGTATTAGCTCTGTAATCTCTTTTTTGTTCATGGTTATATTTATAAACCTAAGTTTTTCAGGAAGAATACTGTTAAAGATTACCCTTCCCACTGTGGTTTCTATTCGCTCCCCATTATGAACAAACGTTATTTTTGAAAACAGAGAAAGAGAGCCTGTTTCATATGCCGTCTCCACCTCTTCATAACTATCGGAAATAAACGAGACCTTCTTTTCCTTTGGATGCTCCTTTGTAAGATAATGAATTCCCAATACCATATCTTGGGTTGGAACCATCAATGGTTTTCCATGCGCAGGAGAGAGAAAGTTATTGGAAGAGAGTATTAAAACAGCTGTCTCAAGGATAGCCTCGGGTGTAAGGGGAACATGCACTGACATGGTATCCCCATCAAAGTCCGCATTGAATGGAGGGCATACCAATGGATGAATTCCAATTGCCTTATGCTCCCACAACTTGGGATAAAATGCCTCGATAGAAACCCGGTGAAGTGTAGGAGCCCGGTTAAGC
The DNA here is from genome assembly GCA_964623485.1 of uncultured bacterium. GTDB lineage: Bacteria > Hydrothermota > Tepidihabitantia > B3-TA06 > CAYQJV01 > CAZUTC01. Next base: position 19,691 of record CAZUTC010000007.1, read on the forward strand.
ATCACCGGATGATTCTTTATAACCTCCTCCAGAACCTCCCACATCTCCTCTGTTTCAAGCCTGTAGAGTTCCTTTGCACTCCTCTCAAGTGTTGTAAGTTTCTCCTCCTCAAGTTTATGAAGTATCATTGGTTTAAATAGCTCCTTTGTCATCTCCTTTGGGAGGCTACACTCATGAAGCTTCAAATGGGGGTCTACAACAATCACGGATCTTCCTGAATAATCAACCCTCTTTCCCAACAGATTTCTTCTGAATCTACCCTGTTTTCCTCTGAGAATCTCCATTAAAGATTTCAAAGGGCGGTTACCCCTTCCTCTAACTGGTCTTACCAAGTGTTCATTATCAAAAAGAGCATTTACAGCCTCTTGGAGCATTCTCTTTTCATTTTTAAGAATTATCTCAGGGGTTCTTATAGCCATCAAATGTTTCAAACGATTGTTTCTTATTATAACTCTTTTGTATAGGTCGTTTATATCGGAAGTGGCATACCTTCCTCCCTCCAAGGTTATGAGGGGGCGAAGGTCCGGAGGAATTACCGGAATAACCTCAAGAATCATCCATTCGGGTCTCATCCCTGATTGTCTGAATGCCTCTACTACCTTTAATCTATTCAAAAGAGCCCTTCTTTTAGAAACTTCATGCTTTATCCGAGATTTTAACTCTGCTGAGAGGTCGTCCAGGTCCAGTTCTTCTAAAAGTTTCTTTAATACCCCTGCTCCGGTTTCTGCTTTAAAGCCTGTGTATTTTTCACATGCCTCTTTGTATTCCTCCTCATCGTATATCAGGGTGAGCCTTTTATATGGGGAGTTGCCCTGTTCCAAGACAATATAAGCATCATAATTAAGAATACTTTCTATATGAGTAATGGAAAGGTCAAGGAGAAGTCCTATTTTGGAAGGAGGAACCTTATAAAATAGAGGATGGGCAACAGGTATTGCAAGTTCAATATGTCCCATCCTTTCTCTTCTCACCGCAGAGGTGGTCACTTCAACTCCACATCTATCACATACTATTCCCTTATACCTTATCTTCTTATACTTTCCACAGCTACACTCATAATCTCTTACTGGACCAAATATTCTTTCACAAAAGAGACCGTCTCTTTCTGGCTTACCGGTTCTGTAATTTATTGTTTCTGGATTTGTCACTTCACCCCTTGACCAACTCCTTATTTCCTCCGGGGATGCAATCTGTATTTTTAATGCATCAAAGTCTTCAAACTCACTATCAACTTCTAAATAAGTTATTTTATTATTCATTCTTTTTCTCCTTTATTGGAATAACATTAAGACCCAACCCCCTCAGCTCCTTAACAAGCACTGAAAACGAAGCAGGCTTCTTAGGAGCGGGGGGAATTTCCCCTCTTATCAAGGCTTCATAAAGTCTGTTCCTACCTTCCACATCATCCGATTTTATGGTGAGCATCTCCTGCAAATTATAGGAAGCTCCGTATGCCTCCAGAGCCCATACCTCCATCTCTCCCAATCTCTGACCCCCGAACTGTGCTTTACCTCCAAGGGGTTGCTGAGTAATAAGAGAATATCTTCCAGTGGACCTGGCGTGAATTTTATCTTCTACCATATGTATAAGCTTCATCATATACATATACCCCACAGTTGCCTCCTGGTCAAAGGTTTCGCCTGTCCTTCCATCCCTTAATCTTATCTTTCCGGATAGAGAAAGCCCTGCTTTTTTCAGTTCTTCCTTTATCTCTTCTATCGTTGCTCCTTCAAAAACAGGACATATCGCCTGATAGCCCAGTTTTTTAGCAGCATAACCCAGTATCGCCTCCAAAATCTGACCTATATTCATCCTTGATGGAACACCCAAGGTGTTTAAAACCATATCCACCGGGGTTCCATCCGGAAGATAGGGCATATCCTCTACTGGAAGTATCTTTGAAACCACCCCCTTATTCCCATGCCTTCCGGATAACTTATCCCCTACCGAGAGCTTTCTTTTCTGTGCAACATAAATCGTTATGGATTTTAAAACTCCTAAGGGAAGGTCATCACCTCTCTGGGCATTGTCTAAGGAGTTTCTTAAATCCTTTTCCAGTTTAGCAAGTTTATCATCATACTCCTTTAAAATCTTCTTAAATTTCTCGTTCTCTTTTTCGTCGGCAAACTCTATCCTTCTTATTCTTAATCTTGATAGTCCAATTGAATCAAGTATCTCTTTTGTAAACTTTTCTCTTTTTTTCAAAACCAGTTTACCCTTTCTATCCTTTACATCTGTTTTTACATATTTCCCCAAGAGAAACTCTTTTATCACCCTTTCCCTTTGTTCTTCCAGCATCTTCTTCCTTTCAGCAAATCTTTTTTCCACCATCTTTATCCTTTCATTTATAACCTTTTTTGCAAGGGGATCGTTTGTATTTCTTGTAAGAATTCTTCTTCCTATTACTATTCCCCTAACTCCAGGGTCCACTCTTAAAGAGGTATCTCTAACATTTGCTGCTTTTTCTCCAAATATTGCTCTAAGTAATCTTTCCTCTGGAGTCATCTCTACATCTCCTCTTGGGGTAATCCTCCCAACAAGGATATCGTCAGGCCCTACTTCTGCCCCTATTCTTATGATTCCATACTCATCCAGATTCATAAGCTCATGCTCTGTAGCTCCAGGAATGTCTCGGGTTATTTCTTCAGGGCCTAATTTTGTTTCTCTGGCTTCTATTTCGTATTCAAGAACTTGTATAGATGTAAAAACATCATCTTTTAGTAGTCTTTCTGAAACCACTATTGCATCTTCATAGTTATAGCCCCATAGAGGCATAAAAGCTACAAGCACATTTTTCCCCAAGGCAAGCATCCCCTCTGCAGTGGATGGGCCATTTGCAATTATATCACCTTTCTTAATCTTATCCCCAGGCTTCACAGCGGGTCTGAAATGAATACAGGTATACTGATTTGATTTTTCAAAGTTTCTTAGGCTGTACTCAGTAAATCCGTCCTTTGTTTCTATTATTATTCTTCTTGCATCCACGTACTTCACTACTCCGGATACCTTGCTTTTTATTACTGAGCCGGCCTTTTCAGCAATTATTCTTTCCACACCAGTTGCCACGAGAGGGGGTTCTGCTTCAATAAGGGGGACCGCCTGCCTCTGCATATTTGAACCCATCAATGCTCTATCTGCATCATCATGCTCAAGAAAGGGGATCAAACAGGTAGAGGGTGAAAAAAGCTGCTTGGGTGAATACTCAATATAATCCACCTCCTCTACAGGCACCATTACTATTTCTCCTTTTCTCCTTGCCACCACCTCCTTTGCTTTAATGGTTCCGTCCTTATCAACGGGTACACCAATCTGGGCAATTGTATAATTCTCCTCATCCTCTGCACTTATATAATCAATCTTGTGAGTTATTTTTCCATTTTTAACTTTTATATAAGGGGTGACAATGAATCCATACTTATTCACATCACTGTAAAGAGCAAGAGAAGTAATAAGCCCTATGTTCTGCCCTTCAGGAGTCTCTATCGGACATATTCTTCCGTAATGAGAGTAATGGACATCCCTAACTTCAAATCCTGCAGTTTCTTTTGTAAGCCCCCCTGGACCCAGAGCAGTAAATCTTCTCTTATGGGTTAATTCTGAAAGAGGATTCACCTCTTCCATAAACTGTGAAACAGAACTTGTTGCAAAAAATGCCGTTATACTGTTTGAAACCACCGGTGAGTTTAACAATTCAAGAGGAGTTAACTTTGACTCATCCAGAAAGGATGCTCTCTCTCTTGCTATTTGAACCAGCTGGAAAATTGAAGGTCTTATTACATTCTCAATCTGCTCATTAACTCCTTTTACCCTCCGATTCGCAAGATGGTCCATATCATCAGGAGGAAACCTCCTTTCTGCAAACTCTATAAGTTTCTGGGTAATATTCAGGATATCATCTGGGGTAAGTACATAGGATTCATCATTTCTACCAAACTTTCTATTCAGCTTGTATCTTCCAACAACCCCTAAATTGAATCTATTGGGATCAAAAACCAAGCTAAAGATCACCCTCTTTGCGAGATCCAAGGAGGAAGGATTAACTCCTCTCAACCTATTATACATTTTCCTTAATGCATCCTCTGGGGTCTTAGACCTGTCAGCCTTAGCAGACTCACAAAATATCTTCACACCAAATCTATCCTCTGCAATAACCTTGACCTTCTCTATCCCTCTTTCTTTTATATAAGAGATGAGATTCTCAGTAAGCGTCTCTCCAGCATATGCAAGAACTGTTCCATCCTCCAATCTAACATCTGCTGCAAGAACCTCTCCTATTTTTGGCTCTTTCTCCGCTGTCTTAAAAAACTTAGAAGCAATCTCTTCATGAGTATAACCGAGAGAGCGCAAAAACATAAACAAGGGAACCTTTCTTTTCCTTTCCAAAACAGCAAGAAGCACATTTGCAGGGGAAACATCTATTTCAAACCAGGAGCCTCTCTCTGGAACCACAAGAGCTTGATATACCCCTTTATCCTGTATAAAGTATATGCCTGGAGACCTCAACAGCTGAGCCACCACAACCCTCTTTATACCATTTATTATAAAGCATCCATCATCTGTGATAAGAGGCATATCACAGATATAAACTTTTTGTTCTATAACATTCTCTATCTCACCTCTTGAAGTAAACCTGGTTAGTCTGAATATTCCCAAAAGTGGAGCTGCATAAGTAGCTCCCCTCTCTATAGCCTCTTCTGGAGAAAATATGGGTTCCTTTAATTCATAACCTACATATTCAAGTTTAAATCCTCCGTGTATATCCTCCAGAGGGAATATCTCTCTGAATATCTTCTCTAAACCCTTATTCTCTCTTTCCTCTGGTTTTTTATCCATCTGCAAAAACTCCCGATAAGCCCTAATCTGTATATTAACTGCTGCCGGGAGTTCTGCAAATTTTGGTAATTTTGAAAAGTCTTTTACTTTTAACATACTATTCAAGCTCTATTTTAGCTCCAACATTCTCGAGTTTCTTTTTTATCTCTTCTGCCTCCTCTTTTGATACACCCTCTTTTATCTTACTTGGGACATTGTCTATAAGCTCTTTTGCCTCTTTGAGTCCAAGGTTTGTAATTGCTCTTATCTCCTTAAGAACCTGTAGCTTATTGCCTCCCACCTCCTTTAGAACCACATTAAACTCTGTCTTCTCAGGAGCCTCTGCTGGAGCTCCTCCAGGCTGCACAGCAGGGGAAGCGGGAGCAAACACAGCTCCTTGAATGTTAAACTTCTCCTTTAACGCATCCACTAACTGAGAAAGCTCGAGAACTGTTAAGGACTCAATTTCTGAGAGAATGCTTTCTATTTTATTCTTAGCTTCTGCCATTTTTTACCTCCTTTCATTTAATATTTTTTCAATAACACCAACAAGCTCTCTTATCTTTGCTTCAAGGATAAAAACAAGGTTATATAAAACTCCAGAAAGCCCCCCAACAAGTTGAGCAAAAAGCTCCTCCTTTGGGGGTATTTCTGAAAGTTTTTCAACCTCCTCTTTTACATAAAACTTTCCCTCAATATATGCTCCCTTTATACCCAGTACAATATCCTCGTCTCTGAACTCCTTTATCTTTCTTGCAGGAACTACCGGATCTCCTTGGGTGACAATTACTGCAGTAACTCCTTTTAAAACCTCGGGGGGAATATCTATATTTACAGAATCAAGAGCCATTTTTGCTATTCGGTTCTTCACTATCCTAAGCAGGGAGTCACTTTTTCTTAAATCCCTTCTTATAATATTCATGGCGTTAGCATCTATCCCTTTATACTCTGTGAAGTATATTGCTTTTTTACCTGAAAAGAACTCTTTAAGTTCTTTTAAAATAGCTTCCTTTTCCTTTTTTACCATTGATTACTCCTCCTTCCTTGCAAGTTCAATAAGCTCTTTTACATCGAGTTTTATAGAAGGTCCCATGGTAGAAGAAATATAAACGGATTTAATATACTGCCCTTTCACAGAAGGAGGTTTCATTCTTAAAAGTTCTGAAATAAAACTTATTATGTTTATCCGTAGGTCCTCTGAGGAAAAATCCCTTTTCCCCACAATTGCATGTATGTTTCCCGTTTTATCGGTTTTTATCTGTATCATCCCTTTCTTTAAAGACCGCACCACCTTTCCCACATCAAATGTAACGGTTCCGGATTTTGGTGAAGGCATTAGTCCTCTTGGTCCTAAAATTCTACCCAGCTTTCCAACCTCTCCCATTGTATCCGGGGTAGCAACAACCACATCGAACTCCAACCATCCATTCTTTATTTTCTCAATATATTCATCCAGCCCTACAAAGTCTGCTCCAGCCTCTCGCGCCTCCTTCTCCTTCTCCCCCTTCGCAAACACAAGAACTTTAATACTTTTTCCTGTGCCCTTTGGAAGTTCTAAGCTACCCCTTACCACTTGGTCCTGCTTTCTTGGATCTACTCTTAAACTTACACTTATATCTACACTTTCATTGAACTTTGCATTGGCAGTTTCCTTAACCAAGCCTATTGCCTCATCAAGTGGATATGCTTTCAATGGATCTATCTTTTCTTTTAATGCGGTATATCTTTTACTCTTTTTCATTCTTCCTCCACAATTATTCCCATGGATCTTGCTGTTCCTTCTATTATCTTCATTGCCGCCTCTATAGTGGTAGCATTTAAATCCTCCATTTTCTTCTTTGCAATTTCCTCCAGCTGTTTTTTTGTGACTTTTCCCACCTTATTTTTATTGGGCTCTCCTGAACCTTTTGCTATCTTTGCAGCCTCTTTTAGAAGCACCGATGCAGGAGGACTTTTAATAACAAATGAGAAACTCTTATCTTTATAAACTGTTATCACTACCGGAGTAGTTAATCCGGGTGGAAGGTTTTTTGTTTGGGCGTTGAATGCTTTGCAAAACTCCATTATATTTATACCATGCTGTGAAAGTGCAGGACCTACCGGAGGGGCTGGCGTTGCCTGTCCTGCAGGTAAATGAAGTTTTATATAAGTAATAATTTCTTTCTTTATCTTTTGTTTTGTCATTCCATCTCCTTTCTAAATTGTTTCCACCTCTACAATATCCAGTTCAATAGGAGTTGACCTCCCAAAAATTGTAACAAGAACCTTCACTTTTCCCCTTTCAGGATTTATATCCTCCACTGTTCCTACAAATCCTGCAAAAGGACCTCCAATTATCTTTACACTCTCACCCTTTTCAAATGGCACATCTGCCTTAAGCTTCTCCTGTCCTTTTGACATCTCCTCAAGTACTCCCATAGCCTCTTCCATTGTAAGGGCGGTTGGTTTCTTCTTACTTCCAAGGATTCTTACAACTCCCGGAATAGATGTCACCAGTTTGAATGTCTCTTCAGAGGGTTCCATCTCTATAAGCATATGACCTGGATATAGTTTCCTTTCCTCTACCGTCTTTTTTCCTTTTCTTACCCTCCACACCTTCTCCACTGGGACTATTATCTGTCCAAACTTATCTTGCATACTTCTTTTTTCTATCTCTTTTTGGAGAATTTTCTTAACCCTATTCTCCCTTCCAGTGAGAGTATGCACCACAAAAAACTTTCTTTTCCTGTCTTCGTTCAAGGCAACAAGAATGCTATTAATTTTCTAAAAATAAAATCAATTACTCCCACAAAGATAGCCATAAAAATGGTCAAAAGAATCACAGCAAATGTAGCACCCACGAGTTCCTTTCTTGAAGCCCAAGAAACTTTTTTCATCTCATATACCACTCCTTTAAAAAACTCTATTATTTTTTTCATTATTTAGCCTCCAGAACAGGCCCGGAGGGATTCGAACCCCCAACACCCGGATTTGGAGTCCGGTGCTCTACCGTTGGAGCTACGGGCCTATTTAATCTCTTTATGTATAGTATGCTTTTTGCAGAATTTACAATATTTTTTAAGCTCAAGTCTCTCACTATGAGTTTTTTTATTTTTAGTTGTGGTATAATTTCTCCTTTTACATTCACTACATGCAAGTGTTATAATAACTCTCATATCACTCTACTATCTTTGTTACCACGCCTGCACCCACGGTTCTTCCACCTTCCCT
>CAZUTC010000008.1:0-26551 GCA_964623485.1 uncultured bacterium
GAAGTTTGAAACTTCTATTGTTGGGATTGAAGAAAAAGAAGATTCCAAGCCCTTTGTTTCTCTTTTAAATCTACCTCTTTTCTTTAAAGATGAGATTGATTTAAGGTTTGAAGGTTCTTTAACTTCTCCCTTATTTATCTCTCTTTATGATATTTCAGGAAAACTCGTTTACAAGAAAGTCCTTCAAGAAACCAGCTCCCTCATTATAAAAGACGAAAATTTAAAGAAACTCCCTTCGGGAATCTACTTTTTAAAGATAAAATCAGGAGAAAAGGATTTAGGGATGTTTAAACTGATAAAAAGGTAAAAAGCCTGAAGTTTTTGTTTATTTTACATTGAAACCCCAAGAGATTTGACAGAGATAAAATAACTATATAAATAAATTTCCCCATAGCCTGTTAAAATAATTTTCTCCTTTTAATGCTCTCTTAGCCCAAATAATATATAAAATTGACTTATCAAGTAAAGGGAATATAATAATTTTATGAAAGTTTCGAAAGGTGTGGTGTTATGTGGTGGTCTTGGGACAAGGCTTTATCCTTTAACAAAGGTCACCAACAAGCACCTACTACCGGTGTATGATAAACCAATGGTCTTTTATCCACTTTTAAAGCTGGTGGAGGCGGGAATAAAGGATATTCTTTTGGTCACCGGAGGAAACCATGCTGGAGAGTTTTTAAGGCTTTTGGGAAATGGTAAAGAACTTAATATAGATAGATTGAGATACACCTATCAAGAAGGAGAAAAGGGAATAGCCGATGCCTTATTGCTTGCAGAAGACTTTGCAGAAGGGGAGGCATTGGTTATTATCTTAGGAGACAATATCTTTAATGCCCCGCTTCTTCCTTATATAGAAAAATACAAAAAGCAAAATAAGGGAGCAATGATACTTCTTAAAGAAGTCCCAGATGCTCATAGGTTTGGGGTTGCGGAGATAAAGAATGGAAAGATAGTGAGGATAATAGAAAAACCAAAGAATCCGCCTTCAAACTTTGCAGTTACCGGAATTTATTTTTACGACAGCAAAGTTTTCTCCTTTATTAAAAAGCTAAAACCCTCGGATAGAGGAGAACTTGAAATAACCGATGTGAACAATATGTATATAGCCAGGGGTGAGATGGAATATGACATATTAAAGGGATGGTGGACCGATGCCGGAACCTTTGAATCTTATTTTCGAGCAATAACCCTGGTAAGAAAAGAAAGGATAAAAAATGGAGAGATTACTGTTAATTGATGGACACTCCCTTATATACCGTTCTTATTATGCATTCATAAGGAATCCACTAAAAGATCTAAAAGGAAGAAATACATCTGCCATATTTGGCTTTGTCAACACATTAAAAAAGATAGAAACTGAATTCAAACCAAAGTATATGGGGGTAGTTTTTGATACCCAAAAACCAACCTTTAGGCATAAGGAGTATGTAGCATATAAAATCCAAAGACCAGAGACACCGGGGGACCTGCGCTGGCAGGTTCCGGTAATTAAAGAAATTGCAAAGGCATGGGGGATTAAAACCGTTGAAATAGAAGGGTTTGAAGCAGATGATGTTTTGGCAACCATTGCAAAGAAAATGGCAAAAAAGGATTTTCAAGTGATAATCGTCTCAGGAGATAAAGACTTAATGCAGATAATTAGTGATAAGATTTTGGTCTATGATTCCTATCGAAATATTCTCTATACTCCAGAAAAGGTTAAAGAAAAGTTCGGAGTTGACCCTTCAAAGATTGCAGATATTCTTGCTCTGGAAGGAGATACCATAGATAATATTCCAGGAGTCCCTGGTATTGGAGAAAAAAGAGCAAGACAGATAATAGAGAAGTATGGAAGTGTGGAGGAAGCATGTGAAAAGGATGAACTATGCAAAAAATATCGGGATGTTGCCTTGATGTCTAAGAACCTGGTGAAGTTAAGAGAAATTCCTCAAGAATTTGAAAAGAACGATTTCCTGGTGGGTGAAAAAAATATAGAGTTTTTAATCTCCATATATAAGGACCTAAATTTTTCATCGCTTTTAAAAGAACTTACTCAGGGGAAAAAATTAAGAATAGAGATAACCAATGATTTTTTACCAATCTTAAACAAGGATTTTTCTGTAATATTTTCTACTCAGGGAGCATTTGTTTCGGATGGAGAAAGATGCGCATATGTAAGAAAAGAATCCCAAGATTTTAAAAGAATCATTGAAAATGATGTAACAAAGTATATATTTGATTACAAAAGCACTCTTCCAATAATAGAAAGCATAAAGGGTAGAATTTTTGATGTTAAACTGGCGGAATGGGTGCTTGAACCCGATAAAAAGATTTACGAACTTGGTGATATGATGATATATTATACTGGTTCTGTTTCAAATGAAAATGAAGCAAGATGTGCTGCCATCTATCGTATAGGGAAGGTTCAAGAGCAAAAAATTACAGAGTATGGACTTGAGCATGTATTTTTTGATATTGAGATTCCATTATCTCTGGTTCTTTTTGATATGGAGAAAAGAGGAGTAAAAATAGACATTCCTCACTTTAAGAACCTTTCAGGAAAATTCTCAGGGTTTCTTTGGAAACTTGAACAGGAAATACACCAACTTGCAGGAACAAAATTCAATGTAAACTCTCCAAAGCAGCTTGCAGAGGTACTTTTTACAAAGCTCAAACTTCCTCCCAAGAAAAGAACAAAAACAGGATACTCCACAGATATAGAGGTTCTGGAAGAGCTCGCAGAGGAGTATGAAATTGCAAGAAAAATTGTAGAGTACCGTCAGTTTGCAAAGATAAAAAGTACATATCTTGACCCCTTGGTGGAATATGCAGATGAAGACTCAAGAATTCACACCACCTTTGACCAGACTGGAACATCCACTGGTAGACTCTCCACAAAAAATCCGAATTTACAGAATATCCCCATAAAAGGAAGATGGGGAAAAGATGTAAGGAAAGGATTCGTTGCAGAGGAGGGATTTTTATTGATTTCTGCAGATTATTCACAGATAGAACTTAGAATTCTTGCCCATATTACAGATGATGAAAATTTAAAGGAAATATTCTTCTCAGGCAGAGATATTCATACAGAGACCGCTGCAAAAATTCTGGGTAAAAAAGATGAGGAGGTAACCCAAAGGGATAGAAGACTGGCAAAAATGGTCAATTACGGAATAGTATACGGAATAAGTGAGCATGGACTTGCAGTGGGACTTAGAATATCCCACCATGAGGCAAAGGAATTTATATCAAAATATCTATCCACATTCCCAAAGGTAAAGGAATGGAGGGAAAAAGTGGTTGAGGAAGCAAGAAACCAAGGGTTCACCCAGACGATATTTGGAAGAATAAGAAAGGTTCCAGGACTTTACTCCAAAAATAAGAATATAAAGGAAGCAGCAGAAAGAGCCACCATAAATATGCCGGTTCAGGGGTCTGCTGCAGATATCATAAAGAAAGGAATGATTGAAATCCATAAACTCCTCAAAAAGAATGGATTTGAAGGTGGAATTGTTTTACAGATACATGATGAACTTCTTTTAGAAATAGAAGAAAAAAGAATAGAGGAGGCAAAAGAAATTGTTAAGGATAGAATGGAGAAAGTGGTGCGTCTTCGGGTTCCCTTGGAAGTTAATATAGAAGTAGGCAAAAACTGGATGGAGGCTCACTGATGAATAAAAAAAGATATCCAAGACTTACAGTAGATGCAATAATAGAATACCAGGGAGGAGTAGTTTTGATAAAAAGGAAAAATCCTCCCTTAGGATGGGCATTGCCAGGAGGTTTTGTAGAGTATGGAGAAACCGTGGAAGAGGCGGTGGTAAGAGAGGCAGAAGAGGAAACAGGATTAAAAATTAAAGAGGTCAAACAGTTTAAGGTCTACTCATCCCCGGATAGAGACCCAAGGTTCCATGCAGTATCCGTGGTGTTTACTGCGAAAGGAGAAGGAAAGATAGAAGCAAAAACCGATGCAGTGGATGTGAAAGTCTTTAAAAAGGACCAACTTCCTTCTAATATCGTGTTTGACCACAAGAAGATCCTCACCGACTACTTTGAGAAGGAGGAGTATACAGAAGAGCATGCAAAAAAGGGACTTTCAGAACCCCTGCCGGAAATAAAATGCTTTCCTAATCAGTTCCGGAGGTCTTCATACCGGATAACCATAGAAATTCCTGAATATACCTCAGTATGCCCAAAAACAGGACTTCCTGACCATGGAAGGATAGTAATTGAGTACATTCCGGATCGTTATTGTGCGGAACTCAAATCCCTCAAGTTTTATATCCTTGGGTATAGGAACCTTGGAATATTTTATGAGAATGCTGTTAATAGAATTCTTGAAGATTTTGTGAAGGCGGTAAAACCAAGATGGGCAAAGATAAAAGGAGAGTTTAACCCAAGGGGAGGAATGTATGCAAGGGTGGAAAGGGAATATAAAAAAGAATAAACTCACCCCCCTTTTCTTCTTTTTTACTGCTATTTTTATATCCTGTCTTATTGTCTCCAACATAATCGCTGTTAAACTCATAAACATTTTTGGTTTGGTATTACCTGCTGCTATAATTATTTTCCCTATTACCTATATATTTGGAGATATATTAACAGAGGTTTATGGGTATAAAATGGCAAGGCTTGTAATATGGCTTGGATTTTTTTCAAATCTCATAGTGGTTGTATTCATAAAGATTGCTGAGGTAATTCCTCCTGCACAATTTTGGGATGCTCAACAAGCATACTCAAGAATTCTTGGATACACGCCGAGAATTTTAACCGCCTCCTTTATCGCATATCTTGTGGGAGAGTTCTTAAACTCCTTCGTTTTATCCAAAATGAAAATATGGACTAAAGGGAGATTCCTATGGACAAGAACTATAGGTTCAACCCTTGTGGGACAGCTGGCAGATTCCGGTGTTTTCATCACAATTGCATTCATAGGAAAACTCCCCCTCCTTGTGCTTTTTAAAATAATAATAACTCAGTGGCTATTTAAAGTCAGTTATGAAGCATTGGTAACTCCCTTTACATATCTTGTGGTGGGATTTTTGAAGAGAAAAGAAAAAATAGATACTTTTGACCTTGATACAAACTTTAATCCTTTAAGGCTCTTTGAGATATAAGTATTTTTAGTTCTGCCAGTTATATCTAAGTTTTGCAGTGGCAGGGGTGGGGATAAATCCCTACCTCTGCATCAATAACCTTCCGAATATCTATTTTTGCCCTTTTACGACCGTATACAGAATAATCTGCCTTACATTTACTCCAGAGTTCCTTTTGTTGCTGCTTTCCATTTATGACCTCAAGGGTTGCAATTCCTTCGTAGGGCTGTTTCCCCTTTTCCTCCCTTAAACTAATGAAAATACTATCTTTGTAAACATAAGGAGCACATGTGGCATTTTTCTTAAAAGACCAGATAAGTTTACCACTCTTTTTATCGTATCGATATATAGTTCCATCCAGTGTGGTAATATACACAGAGTTCTTGTAAATCACTGGAGCCGAGGTCAAATCCCCTGCGATCTGAACATCCCACACTGTTTCTCCGTTTTCCAGTTTAAGAGCAGCAAGGTGGTGGTATCTATCCTGTGCAGGATATGTTATGTATACATTTTCTCCATCCCATGCAGGTTGACTCATAAGAGGATCCCCCATCCACCTCTTCCCTACCGTCATCTCCTGTTTTGAATATCCATATCGGCTTTCCGGTTAGAGCATCCAAGGCATAAAATTCATAACTTCCGTAACCACCTCCCACAAATAACATTCCGCCGTAATAAGCAGGTGTGGCAATGGGTCTTCTGCCAGGAATCACAAGTCTCCATCCTTTTTTGCTCATATTCCATCTTTTTTAAAGAGAATCTGAAATTTTCAAGACACTTTTCGGTTATCACCTCTTCACTCCAGCGAGGACCTATGGACTGAACAGGTAACTCTAAAAATAACATAAGAATTGTAAAAAACATAGTTGCCTCCTTTTTCATAAAAGATATCAAAAAATATCTCTTGAAACCCCATAAAATATTTGGTGTGCAATTTTAGGATTCGGTAGAAAAAATACATATGAAAAGATAAATCCAATAACCAAGGCTTACTCCCTTTTTCTATTTTTAAACTTTTTTCATGGAAGGTTCTTAATATTTGCCACAGAAAAATTAAATAATGTATCAAATCAAAATATCTTTACTTGAAAAAGCAGGCATGGAATTTAAAATAACATAAAGGGAAATAATCCACCAAGAAAATTATCTTCTATTTTCGGAATTTTTTGAAGAATCAATGAATCATTTAAACCTTTAATTAGTGAGATATACCTCCCTCATACCTATATAAAAGCATATCCATAAAGTATAATAAGCTGAGAAGACAATAATTCATCTGACTTTCAATGTTTGGGACAAGATTTAAAATTAAAAATATCAAAATTTTTAATTTTTCAGAAAACTTATAAACCTTTACATTTTAATTCTTTGCTCCCTTTTTTATTTTCAGTATTCTGTATAATACTTCATAAACAAAAGTCTCTACAGAAAGTAAATGTAGCAATATCCAAATTATCCATTTCTTAAAAAGATTTATAATAATTCTCATATAGCAGATTCTGTCATCAGAAGATAATCATAGTCCTTAACCACTCCCTAATTATATAATTCCTTTTTAGTCGAGGTAAAAGATAATAATTGGTAAAATATTTCTTTCAATAATTCTTTAAGGTATGGTAAATATAAAAACCCTAATAAAAATATATTGTGAAGCATAATAAATAGAGAAAGTATTAAGATATCCCTTTCAATTCCAAGTAAATTTTATTCCATAGCCTATTAAAATAATTTTCTCCCTGGTAATGATCTCTCAGCCCCAATAATATACCTGCTTGACTTTTTAATAATATAAGATAAAATATAAAAATGATTATAAATCCAGAAGATACCGTTGAGGATGTAATAACTAAGTATCCCAAAACAGTAAAGGTATTTATGGAGTTTGGTATTCCATGTATGGTATGCGGTGAACCTATATGGGGAACGATAAAGGAGAATGCAGAGAAATATAATGTAAAGGATATTCAAAAACTCTTAAAAGAGCTAAACAGATGCGCCAAAGAAGGGACATTCTTTATAAAAAAAGAGTAAATTAAAAAAATTGCTTTAAATGCGATTGCTTTTAAAAAACGGTATAATCATATCCATGAATCCTCAAAAAGAAATAATGAAAGGAGATATACTTATAGAAAATGATAAAATCAAAAAAATAGAGAAAAAAATAGAGAATGAAGCAGACGAGATAATAGAGCTTTCAGAAAGAGTGGTTCTTCCTGGATTCGTACAGTCCCATGTTCATCTTTCTCAAACGATTTTTAGAAACTCAGCAGAAAATCGGAAATTACTTGAATGGCTTGAGGAAAGGATATATCCCCTTGAGTCCCTCCATACTCCGGAAAGTTTAAGAATCTCTGCAATGCTTGGAATAACCGAGATGCTCAAATCAGGAGTCACAACCATAGTAGATTTTGGAAGTGTGAAGTATTATGAGGAGGTAATTGAAACCATATACGAAGCAGGCATAAGAGCAGGGGTGGGGAAAATCATGATGGATAAAGGTTTTGAGGGATTGCGTGAGAAAATAGATACTGCAATTGATGAATCCGTATCTTTGCTTGAAAAATGGCATAATAAGGAGAAAAGAATATTCTATCTTTTGGAACCCAGGTTTGTTCTATCCTCCTCCTTTGAGCTTCTAAGGGAGACGGTAAAAATATCAGAAAGTAAAAATGTAAAGATACATACCCACACCTCTGAAAATAAACAGGAAACAGAAAAAGTAAAAGAAATAACCGGCATGCTTCCCTTTGAGTATTATGAAAAAATAGGAATGGTGGGCAAAAATGTTTTTTTTGCCCATGCAGTGTATATAGAACAAAAAGAAATAGAAATAATAAAAAAAACAAAAACCGGGATAGTACATTGCCCCATAACAAATCTTAAACTGGGTTCAGGGATTGCTCCGGTTCCCATACTTTTAAGAAATAAAATAAATGTTGGTATAGGTTCAGATGGAGCACCTGCGAACAATAATCTTGACATCTTTCAAGAAATGAAAACAGCATCTCTCATACATAGACCATTTTATGGGATTGATGAACTGGACGCATTTTCGGTACTTGAAATGGCAACTGTAAATGGAGCAAGACTCTTGGGAATAGAGAATATAACAGGTACTATAGAAGAAGAAAAGAAGGCAGACCTTGTCATCCTTAACCTTGAAAAAATAAACTCCTTTCCTTACACCGATCTTTATTCAGCCATTGTTTTCTCTGCATCCAGCTCAAATGTGGAAATGGTCTTTGTTGATGGTAAAATGCTTGTGAAGAATGGAAAACTTCTTATCTGGGATGAAGAAAAAATATTAAAGAATGCAAAGAGTATATTTAAAAAAACATTCTTAAATAAAAGGAGGTAAACTTGCTATTTTGGGTTGTTTTTCTTGATTTTCCATTCTCTCCTAATGTAAGGATATCCTCTGACCCTGATAGGGTTTTAAATCAGGGAGAGAGCTCTTTTGCGGTATACCAGAATAGGATTTATACAATATGTAACACTGCAGAAAGGAGTATTTATCCTGCTGCTCCTTTTGCATATTCAGAAGATAGAGGTGAAACCTGGACAGACTATAATTTCGTTGATAACACTACGGGAATTATATGGCATACCGACCCTGTAGTATGTACCGACACCAATGGAGATATCCATCTGTTTCTTCAATTCTCTCTATACTATATAAAGCATTACCTTTCAGTAGATGGAGGAAAGACATGGATAGATACATCTATGGTATCTGATACCTCCACCCATGGTGCAGTGGATAAACCCTGGTTTGTGATGAAGAAAGGAGTTATCTATGGAGTTTGGCAAGAGTTTGGAGGAGAATCTCCAGGTATAAGATTTGCTATCTCCACAGATAGAGGAAAAACTTTTAAAGTTAGCACGATAATACCTTACATGGGTGGAATATGTGGAATAGATGTTGATGAGGATGGTATAATATATGTGGTTTCAAACTCTGGAGGAAGGCTCTGGTTTTTTAAATCCGAAGATAATGGAGAAACATGGATCTCTCAAGAAAGGATAGGCAGGGTATATTACCGGGATGGAGTAGGAGATAGAGCATCTGTTCCATCCCTATCGGTGTATGGGAAAGGAAATCTCTATGTCGTATGGACAGATATACGGTATGGAACATGGGACATTCTTGGAATGTATTCCACTGATGGAGGAGAGACATGGAGTGGTGTTCAGGTTCTGGGAGAACCTCAGGAAGGAGGGGAATGTAAACCATGGATAACATTTGACCCCTATGGAGGAGTTCACCTTTTTTACTATAAAACAGAGGATTATCCCACTAATCTGGAGAGCAAATGGTCTGTCAGGTATAGATACGCCCCCAAAATAGACAGCCCATTTCATCCCTCCATAAGGATTACTGATACAACATTTTCCTTTTATTATTTCAATGATGAAACATTCATGGGAGATTATCACACCATAAGGGCGGACAGTTACTATGTATACGCAGTATGGACAGACGGAAGAGAAGGAGATATGGATTTATTCTTTTCCAAAGCAAAAATTAAAGATGCTCAGGGGGTAAAAGAAGAAATAACCCAAAATTGTTATCCCCCCATGGTTAAGGTGCTCAATTCTTTTCCAAAACTCTATATCCAGACATTTGAGGATAACATCAAATTTTTAATAGCAGATCCCTCAGGAAGAATAATAGATAAAGGCATTCTCAATAACCCTGGTCATCATACAATAAAAATCCCCTCCCCAGGTTGCTTCTTTCTCGTATTTGAAAAAGGAGAAAAAGTAACAAAGATTAAACAGGTGGTGTTACCTTAAATCAAAATAATCATATGTATTCTCCCTTGATAATCGTTCATGGAGGAGCAGGAAGAGCATATATAAAAAATAAAAAAAGAAAGGAAGAGAGAAAGAAAGTACTGAAAGAGGCCGCAGAAAAAGGTTTTCTTATACTTTTAAAAGGAGGTTCTTCCCTTGATGCAGTTACACACGCAGTAAAGATTCTTGAAGATCACCCATTATTCAATGCAGGGTATGGCTCTGCTTTGAATATTGAAAAAGAAGTGGAGATGGATGCAGCAGTAGCAAGGGAAGACGGGCTTTTTGGAGCAGTGGCTGGTATAAAAAGAGTTAAAAATCCAATACTTGTCGCAAGAAAAGTAGCAGAAGAAACAGAGCATATAATCCTTGTGGGGGAGGGTGCAACCCGATTTGCAAGACTGTATGGATTTGAGGATTTTAACCCCGTAACAGAAGAAAGGCTTATACTCTTTGAAAGATTAAAACCCTCTTATTTTAAGAATATAGAGAAGTTTAAAAAACTTTACGGTACCCAGACCGTGGGAGCTGTGGCAATTGACAAAAGAGGAATAAAGGCTGTGGCAACATCCACTGGAGGACTCATGTTTCATCTTCCGGGAAGAGTGGGAGATACCCCATTAATAGGATGTGGCACATATGCATCGCCCTTAGGAGTATGTTCTGCCACTGGACATGGAGAGGAGATAATAAGAAATATGGTGGCAAAGGAGGCTGTAGAACTTTTAAAAAAACAGAGCGCTCCGGAGGCTGCTAAAACAATAGTAAAAAGAATGAAAAGGAAGGGATGTGAGGTTGGAATTATTTTAATAGATAAAGAAGGAAACCCAGGTATTGCATACAATACAGAGATGATGGATTATACTGTTAAGGCGGGTTAATTCTTTTTTAAGACAACCAGCTTCTTTAACTTTTGCTTATTTTTAAATCCAACATAGTAAACTCCTGCAGGAAGTGAAGTAATACTTTTATCCCCTCGATATATAATCCTCCCATCCACACCATATATGATAAGTTCATCTTCAGATTCCAATTCCTGCATAAACCGAGATAAGTTGGTTATAATAAGAGATTTTTTTTGAATCTTTTGGGTTATAAAAGGCTCTTCCTGGAAGCCGGTATATAAGAAAGGAAATCCAAACAGATTTTTTCTATCTCCAACAAGAAGATAGTTGTCTTTTTTTGCAAAATCACTTATTACCGTGCTTACCTTAAATGTATGAACTTCTTTAAGCTGGGGAAGGTTCTCAAGGGAAAAGACCTTAAAAAACCCGGCTCCTCCTGCATAGAGATATCCATCAATTATATCTATCTTTAAAATTCTCTCATCATCCAAAGAGCACAGTTCCTTGCCTTTTAAATCAAACATCCTCAATCCTTCAGCACTTGCGGCAATGAAGATATACCCTTTGTATTTCTTAATGCTTATCCCAGGAACCCCCACGGGAATTGTATCCATTATAAGAAGGGAGTCCCCTGCATAAAGGACAAACACTGTATCGTTTAATGTAGCTACATATAATGTATCGCCCACCATATCCATGGAGTAAGCCTTGGGAATAATTATAGAATCAAGTTTTTCAAGTTGATTGTTGAGTAGATAAATACTGTATTTTTTTGTTAACACCAAAACCCTATCCTTTCTTGCCTGCATTGCTCTGGGAGAAGAAGAAAGTCTGATGTTTGCTATTGGTAAAAGAAGATTGTCTTTCTTGGCTTTTATGATTAAATCCTTATTATGATAATAGAGCAAATCCAGATAAGTTGTTAGTTCATTTACATTTATTGTATCTATGGTACCTATAGGATATATTACACTATCTTTAACCTCTCCTATGAAAAGTCCGTTAGAACCCCCGGCAACTACTATTTTCTCCCCTATAGAGGCGATAGAGTAAATAGAGCGGGAAAAGGGATAATGAAGAAGTATATATTCATCCGGCTTCTCTTCCACACTGCTTTTTAAAAATGAACCATCCGAAGCGAAAAGCTTAGTTCCTTTATATATCTCTACTTGGAACCTGCAATCTCCTCTACCCTCTGCCTTCCATATATACATTCCCGAATTTTCCATTTCCTTTAGGATAACCCAGTCAAACACCCAATTATTTCCAGAATGCTCAATATCTATTTTGGATATAACTACTCTATTTATTCCTTCTCCTTGAGTCTCCCATATGATTGGATAGTACAGTCCTTCAAAGAATAGTTCACCTCCAGTAGGAGAAATCATCCTCACATTCTGCTCCTCCTCTCCTCCTGGATGCACGGGATACACATAGGAATAGGAACCCGGTGTATGAAGTGCCCATAATGGTTCTCCGGTTGTCCATGTGTTGTGGACTCTTATAAGTGTATCCCCTGCATCGTCTATCTTATATCCAACAGCGCAGACCGAATGATTTATCCTAATTCCATGGTAATTGTAGTTTAAAACTGCCCAGTGGACCGGTCTTTCTTCATCTATCTCTTCCTTTATCATTTTGAAATTCCATGCATTGGATGAATTCCCCCGGGGACTGGTATATGAATCAAATTTGTACCCGTTCACCTCGTTTGCTGCATACAGGTGCCCTGGGGCAATATTGTGTATTCCAGTACCTCCAGAGTATAGAGAATCGGTATGCATACCTATTGCAAGTTCTCTATGTATATTATGAAGATTATAGTCATTTTCCTTCTCCACATTGTCCCATCTATCGTAGTAATAATCTACTAACCTTCCGTATCCCCTTTCATCCCAGTATGCCATTATCATTGTAGAGGCTGTTGGGGAACATCCATAACTCCAGAATGCATAAGGCACATCCTCCACATATCCTTCATCTACGGTAACAAAAGAAGCCCTCTTTAAATTATTCCATCTCTTATCTTCTTCAAATCTTAAAAGCCTTGTGGAATTTTTGAGTTTTTTAACCTTTTTGGTCTCATTCTTTAAGGAGTAGGAGTTTATATATAGAGTATCTCTGCCCTTTACAATTTCAAACCATTCTGAGAGCGGAGAAAAGTATATATATCTTAAAAACCCATATCCAGGAAACCGGTTAAGTACATCCCTTAGATTAACCTTCCGGGGAGGAAGTGTATTTGAAAGTTCAATAATTGGAGGATATCTTTTGTCCAGAGAAACTACCACATAACCTTTTTTGCCTTTCTCCCATTTTTCATTTATAAGAGGAAAATCCCTATCGTGTAAATTTGAAAATCTTGTGTCTTTTATATCAAACACAAAGCAGATTGCAAGGGGTTCTCCCTGTAAAGAGTAATACCTTATTGCATCTACGAGCACACTTCCAATCCATTCATTTCCTGCGACTTTTACTGCTATATTTTCTGCAGTATTCTCAGATATAAAGAAGAATATAAATGAAAACATTTTGCTTTCTTCTTTTTAATATATTTCAAAATTAAGCCCAATCCCTATCCTAAACAGATAATCTCCGAGCTTAAGTCTCTCTATTTTTAAGTATCTCTCAGGGACTCTTTCTGATTGGGTTTCATCATCTATCTTTTTTGAAAAGATCCAATCCGTAATTGTTGTGGACACCTGTTTTTCAAATAGGGCAAAAACATGGAAGAGTTGATAATCAAACCGGAAAACCCCCCCTATTCCTCCTGCTACTCCCGTTCCAGTGGCGGTTCCAGATGTATCTCCAAGGATATCTCCTCCATCATTTGCCTCCCAAGACTGGGAAACAAAAAAGAACCGAGAACCTATTCTGGGTCCAAAGGATATATCCTCTCCAATGTAAATTAAAGGCGAAAAGCCAAATGAGAGGGAGGTATAGAATATCGGATTAAACCCTAAGAGAACTGTGGAACTAAATTGATATTTTCTTCCTATTCTTAAACCCACAAAACCTCCCTGAGAACTTCTTGAGGAATCATCCATTATCAGAAAAGAGCCCAGATATCCTAACCCAAGATACAAAAACTTCACTCCATTAGGACATTCTCTTATTTTGTATCCTTTTTTTATTCTGGAGACCCCTTTAAAGATATACCCCAAGGATGCACTCTCCTCCACCTTTTTTATTTTAAAGAATCCATGTCCCTTTTTTCCTCTTGCAACAAAAACCATTCTTTCCTTTACTCCGTTTTTTTCTCCCAAGTTTATCTTTACTAATCTGTTCTTTTTCTCTATAATCTTTCCCCTGAGGGCGAAGAATCTTTTTAAATAATTTTCGATTTCACGCATAAGGTTACGATATGCCTCTTTTTCTGCCTCTTCTCTACCCTCCCACATCCATGCTGCCTCTCCAGAACCGATGAGTCTTTTGAATCTGGGTCTTTTTTTACCTCTTTGATATATCCTCAACTCGTAATCCATCACTGCAATGGCAACCTTCTTATACCCTCCATAGAGGGTGTCAGTGACATCCGCATATAGCTTTATATCAGACCTCACATCCTGAAGTCTCCCCACCAGGAAATAGTCTAAATCAAATTTATCCATTATATAAATAACAGAGGAGTCTTTTATCTCTTCTATCTGCTCGGTACTGTGAATGGTAAACCTTTCCATTTCAGAAAGGATCCTTACCACTCCATCCTTAATTTCGTTACTCCACATATCTTCGGTCTTACTTAAAAAGCCGATCCTTGTTTCAGGTAAAACCAAAAAAACCCAAAATACCATCTCTTCCTCCTGTTTGAATTAAGTATACACATCAATACCCAACTGTCAAATAATACAAATAGGTGGTTTTCACTTATTGATTATCTTGAGCCCTCCAAGAAAAATACAGGTTTTCTTTATACTCCCTGTTTCCATCTTTCATGTTCTATCATTTCTTTCAAAACCTTTATTCCCTCCTCCTTGGTCTTTATCTTCCCCTCTCTTTGCAACTCCTCAAGTTCTTCAAGTAAAATTTTATAAACAGGACCTGGAGGTATTCCAAGTTCAATAAGGTCGTATCCGGTTACCAGCCTTTTGAAATCCTTCTCTCTCTCGTCCTTTTCCTTTATACTGAGTATCTTCTCTATGGTGTATTCCAGATGTTCAGTATGTCCTGCAGTTGCAAACCCATCCGCAAGGTCTATTATCATTATACCAACTGCCTCCTCCCCAGTGAGTCTTAAAAACCTTCTTATTGCTCTTTCTGTGAGTTCAGGGGCTGTGGCAATAAGGTGCAGATGCATATGCCTTTCCACCATGCTCCTTATACTTTCTGCCTGTTTTGAAGGAAGTCTCAAGTCCTCCTTTGCCAGTTTCTCTGCAATCTTTGCTCCTTTGGTATCATGTCCATAAAAATGGTAGCCTCCATCCTCTGCCTGGATTCTGGTAAGAGGTTTTGCAACATCATGGAAAAGTGCAGCAATCTTTATAAGTGCTTTTCTTCTTTTTTCAATATTTGAAAAGTAATCTTTAAATCTCTGGCAAAAATGTCCCTCAGCCAGTATCTTCTCAGTACCATGCAGGACGAGAAGGCTGTGGGAAAGTATCTCCCTATCCTCAAAAAACCTCTCTGCCCTGGGAAACATTTTTTGTAATACCCCTGCCTCTATCATTTTAGAAACCACTGGATAGGAATTGTCAGTTTCTACTATCCTCATGAACTCATAGCCTATCCTCTCTTTTGCTATATTTTTAAATGTCACTTCCTCCATCCAGTGGTAAATAAAGAAGGGAATTTCAAAGCCGGTTTCAGCCATGAATCTGAATGCCCTTAATACTCTCAATGGGTCTTTTTTGAAACTATCCTCTGAAACAGGAATTATAAGCCTATGTTTTATATGGTTTATGCCTCCAAAAGGGTCCAAAAATCTTTGTCTTCCTTCAATAAAATCCTCAAGTTTTATTGCCACTGCATTGATTGTAAAATCCCTTTTTGTTAGGTCCTCTCTTATACTTCTTCCATAGCCTTTAAAATCAAAACTAAAAATTTTTTTGTAAACGACTCTTGCTTCATCATCCGATTCACTTAACAAAACAAACACCCCTTTTATCTCATCCGCCACCTTTCTTGCTGTCTCTATCCCACTTCCCTTCACTGCAAAATCAAAATCCATGGGTTGTTTGTCAAGAAGGATATCTCTTACCGAGCCTCCAACAAGATAGCTATCTTTATTTATTTTTAAGATTTTTGCAAAGATATCATGAGGAACCTTCAAAAAGCACCTCCTTTAAAAACCTTCCGGTATAGGAGTGGGGATTTTTCACGATCTCCTCTGGAGGACCCTCTGCAACAATGTATCCTCCTTCATCTCCTCCTTCAGGACCCAAATCTATTATCCAGTCTGCTCCTTTTATAACCTCCATGTTATGTTCTATCACTATCACCGTATTACCCTTATCCACAAGTTTCTGTAGAACTGCAAGAAGAAGCCTTACATCTTCAAAATGAAGCCCGGTTGTGGGTTCATCAAGAATGTATATGGTTCTTCCGGTCGGAAGCTTTGAAAGTTCCTTTGCAAGTTTCACCCTTTGAGCCTCACCCCCGGAAAGCGTGGGAGCGGGCTGTCCAAGTTTTATGTATCCAAGTCCAACCTCCTTTAATAATCTTAACTTTCTCTCTATCTGGGGAATATCGGCAAAAAACGAGTATGCCTGGTCCACACTCATCTCAAGAACATCTGCAATATTTTTACCCTTGTATTTCACCTCAAGGGTCTCCCGGTTGTATCTTTTCCCTTTACAAACCTCACATGGAATATAGACAGGGGGCAGAAAATGCATCTCTATCTTAAGCATTCCCTCGCCTCCACACCTTTCACATCTTCCTCCCCTAACATTAAAGGAAAATCTTCCTGGCTTGTATCCCCTTATCCTTGCCTCCTTTGTCATGGAAAAAAGTTCCCTTATGGGAGTGAATGCCCCCGTGTATGTGGCTGGATTTGACCTTGGTGTCCTTCCTATTGGAGACTGATCTATATTTATAATCTTATCCACATACTCTATTCCGATTATACCATCATGTTCTCCTGGTTTCTCAACGCTTTTATAGAATTTTTCTGCAAGTGCCCGGTACAATATGTCGTTTACCAAGGATGACTTTCCTGAACCGGAAACCCCGGTGACACATATAAAAAGCCCGAGAGGAAACCTCACATCTATGTTTTTAAGATTATTATGCCTTGCCCCTTTCACAATAAGATACCTTCCGGTTGGCTTTCTTCTTCTCTTTGGAACCGGAATTCTTTTCTTACCCGATAAATAAAGTCCTGTTAATGACTTTCCATTTGATGCTATCTCAGCCGGTGGTCCTTCCACCACAATCCTTCCTCCGCTCTCACCTGCTCCAGGACCGAGGTCTATAACCCAGTCTGCAGAGAGTATCGTATCCCTATCATGCTCTACAACAATTACTGTATTCCCCATATCCCTTAATTTCTTGAGGGTATTTATCAACCTTCTGTTATCCCTCATATGAAGCCCTATGGTGGGTTCATCCAGGATATATATCACCCCTACAAGTCCTGAACCAATCTGAGTGGCAAGTCTTACCCTCTGCTCTTCTCCACCTGCAAGTGTTTCTGCCCTCCTGTCAAGGGTAAGGTATCCAACCCCGACCTCCTTTAAAAAGAATAGCCTTGCTTTTATCTCCTTTATCACTTCTGAGGCTATTTTCTCCTTTGTAGAAGAGAGTCTTAAATTTTCAAAAAACTCAAGTGCCCTCTCTACCGACATCCTTGTAATATCATATATATTTTTATCTTTTATCTTCACAGACAATGCTTCAGGTTTAAGCCTTGCTCCTTTACAGGCAGGGCATGGAAGTTTCCTCATAAACTGTTCTATATATTCTCTTCTTGCCTCAGACTCTGTCTCTCTATACAATCTCTCAAGGTTCCTCACAACACCTTCATAATACTCATACCCTTCATATGCACCTGCACCTCTGTATCTTATTTTAACGGGCTCCTCTGTTCCATAAAGTATTATTTTTTTTACCTTTTCTGAAAGCTTTCCCCAAGGGGTTTCGAGAGAGAACTTATATTTCCTTGCCAGAGCCTCAAGCATTGCAAGTAGCCATCCCCTTGGTTCTCCCCATGGGCCTATCACTCCATCGAGAATGGAAAGCCTATCATCAAGGATCACAAGTTCGGGGTCTATCTCCATCTTTGTTCCAAGCCCATGGCACACCGGACAGGCTCCATAAGGAGAATTGAAGGAAAAAAGCCTTGGGGATATCTCCTCATAGGAAAAACCACATCTCACACATGCCAGTGCCTGACTAAACACCCTCTCCTCCTTATCATTTATAATCACCTTACACAACCCCTCCCCCTCCCTTAATGCAAGTTCAATGGAGTCTGCAAGCCTCTTCCTTATATTCTCTTTCAAAACTATTCTATCCACAACAATATCTATCTCATGTATTTTATACCTTTCAAGTTTTGGAGGATTGTCAAGTTCATACATCTTTCCATCCACCCTTACTCTCACATACCCCTGTCTTCGGAGCCTTTCAAAAAGCTCCCGGTACTCCCCCTTCCTCCCCTTTACCTTTGGACCCAGGACCACTATTCTTGCAGGACTTTCGAGTTGCATCAATGAATCCACAATCTGGTCGATTGTCTGGGAGGAAAGCATTATATTGCAGTTCGGACAGTATGGGTCCCCCACCCTTGCAAAGAGAACCCTCAGGTAGTCGTATATCTCTGTTACTGTGGCAACCGTTGACCTGGGATTCTTTGCAGATGTTCTCTGTTCAATTGCTATGGCGGGAGAAAGCCCCTCAATAAAATCCATATCCGGTTTCTCAAGCATTCCCATAAACTGCCTTGCATAAGTAGAGAGTGACTCCACATACCTTCTCTGCCCCTCAGCATACAGGGTATCAAATGCCAGGGAGGATTTTCCTGACCCGGAAATCCCTGTAATAACAACAAACTTATTTCTCGGTATTTTAACATCAATATTTTTAAGATTATGCTCTCTGGCGCCTTTTATGAATATGAAATCCTTCATCAAAATATATTAAAATGAAAACAAAAAATGTCAAGCACAGTCTGAGGGTTACTTACCGAACGAGCTAAAGTCTTTTCAGAACCATCCTTCCGATTTCCTTCAATGCTTCAAACACTCCTATGCCCTGGGTTGCCACAGACTCAAAACTTGG
Organism: uncultured bacterium; assembly: GCA_964623485.1. Lineage (GTDB taxonomy): Bacteria > Hydrothermota > Tepidihabitantia > B3-TA06 > CAYQJV01 > CAZUTC01. Next base: position 18,938 of record CAZUTC010000008.1, read on the forward strand.
AACCCCATCAGGGTTTAAATCCTTTTCCAGTTCTTCTATGGATAGTATATTTGGCAAATCCCTTTTATTATACATAATAACATACGGGATTTCAGAAAGTTTTAACCCGTAGGTTGCAAGGTTTTCTTTTAGGTTTTCAAGACTATCTATGTTATCCTGCCTTCTCTCCTTCTGGGAGTCTGCAACAAATATGATTCCATCTGCTCCTCTTAGAATTATTCTTCTTGAAGCATTGTAGAACACCTGTCCTGGAACTGTATAAAGATGAAACCTTGTCTTAAACCCTTTCACAGTTCCAAGGTCTAAGGGGAGAAAGTCAAAGAACAGAGTCCTATCAAGTTCTGTTGACAGGGTAACAAGTTTACCCTTTGTATTCTCATCAAGTCTATTGTAGATGTATTTAAGGCAGGTTGTTTTTCCTCCGAGTCCTGGACCATAATATACTATTTTTACATTTATTTCTCTTGTTGCATAATTTACAAGAGCCATTTATTTCCTTTTCTCTGGATTAACCGCCGAAAAGTCTGTCAAGTTCTTGTTCTATATCCTTTGTTATGTCCTTCACCTCTTCTTCCTTTATGGGTTGGGTTTCTGCCTGTTTGAATATTTCATCTATAACGGATGATATAACATCTGCGGTGCTTTTTACTCTCACCCTCACAAGTCCAAGGGTGGTTCTATGGTCAAAAACAACAGCAAGAACTATTCCCTTTGCAACAAGTTGAAAATAAAGATGCTGGTTTTCTCCTTGATGGTACAGGGTCTCAAAATCCTTCTCTCCTATCAATGAGGCAAGTTGAGAGGTGGCAGCAAAGTCAGCAGCAGCAAGGGCAGCGAAGGATTCAATATCTATACCTTTTGTATCTCCAGAGTATGTGATGAGATTACCATCCCTATCTATAAGAAATGCACATTTTGCATCACTCTGTTTTAAAAGCTTTTCTATATGGTCCTTTATCTTCTGGAAACTTTCTTCAAATATTTTTACCTTATCAGCTCGCATTTTGAGATGCCTTTTCTTTCAAGAGAAGTCTCTGCCATTTTTTCTCTATCTCCTTTTTGAATCTTTCCAGGAGTTCTTTGTTTTCGGGTCTCAAGAGATGCCTGAACCTTGCCTGCAATTTCAAGAAATCCTCCAAGGGTTTGAGTTCCCGTGGTTTATAGTTTATCTTGTATTTCCCATCCTCCCACTCATAAATTGGCCAGAACCCGGTCTCTGTGGCAAGCCTTGCAACCTCCACTGTTTTTTCTGAAGCAATTCCCCATCCAGGCACGCATGGCCCAATAACGTTTATAAATGTTGGACCTTCCTTACTCATCGCCTTTTCAACCTTCTTTACCAGGTCTGCAAAAAAGGCAGGGTTTGCCTGGGCAGCATAGGCTGGGTCATGAGCAATCACTATTTCTGTGAGGTCCTTTCTTGGCTGAGACTTTCCTGGTATCTGGGTTCCCACTGGAGATGTGGTTGTGTGGGCATATGAGGGTGTAGCAGATGACCTCTGATATCCGGTGTTCATGTATGCCTCATTATCATAACAGACATAAAGGAAACTATGTCTTCTCTCAATTGCTCCGGAAAGTGCCTGCAGACCTATATCGTATGTTCCACCATCACCTCCAAATGCAATAAACTTTATCTCCTTATCTATCTTTCCCTTTCTTTTGAATGCCTTATATGCTGCTTCAATCCCTGCAATGGTTGCCGCTGCATTCTCAAATGCACTGTGTATAATAGGGATATTCCATGCTGTGTATGGGTATATTGTGGAAACAACCTCCATACAACCTGTGGCAATAGCTGCAACCTTTGGCTTATCAATGGCAAGGAGTATCTGCCTTAATGCAATTGCAGGTCCGCATCCTGCACATGCCCGGTGTCCACTTACAAAACATTCTTTTCTGGATGTTAACTCCTTTAATGTAGCCATTATTCCTCCCCCCTTACACCAAGGTATGTAACAAGTTTTTCATACTTTCCGGTCTCTGCGATTCTTTCTGCATCATTAAACACTCTCACAAGTTCTTCTATTTCTATGTCCCTTCCACCAAGTCCATAAACATAATCAACGATTATCGGTCTTTTTTCTGTTTCATAAAGCACCGACCTTATTTCAGAAAAAGCAGGACCCCCGAATGCATTTAGACTATCCACCCTATCCATTACAGCAACCACCTTAAACTTTGAGAGGGATTCCTGCAGTCTCTTTGATGGAAGTGGTCTGAATACCCTTATTCTTACAAGCCCAACCTTTTTACCTTCTTCTCTAAGCATATCCACAACCTCCTTAAGGGTATCTGCTGTTGAGCCAAGTGCCACCACCGCCACCTCTGCATCCTCAGTTCGGTAGTCTTCAACAACCGGGTAATACCTTCCAAATCTATCTCCATACTCCTTTGCTACATCCTCTATCACAGGCATGGCATGCCATACAGCCTCTATCTGAGACCTCTTATGTTCAAAGAAGTAATCCTGCAGATCCAGTGGACCCACTGTAACCGGGTTATCCACATCAAGTAGGGAGTATACTGGTTTTCTCTCCTTTCCAACAAAATCCCTGACCTCTTCATCTGAAAGAACCTCTATCCTTTCCATACAATGGGAAAGGATGAATGCATCTGCTGTTACCATCACCGGAAGGTTCACCTTCTCTGCAATCTTAACAGCCTGTATCATTGAATCGTATGCCTCTTGAGAGTTTGCACAGTATATCTGTATCCATCCTGAATCTCTTGAACCCATTGTATCCGAATGGTCGCAGTGTATATTGATTGGAGCAGAAAGGGACCTATTAACCAGGGCTATTACGATTGGCTGTCTTAATGCACTTGCAATATAAAGAATTTCATGCATTAGAGCAAGTCCCTGGGATGCGGTTGAGGTAATAACCCTTGCCCCTGCCACTGCAGCCCCCACGCATGCAGAAAGAGCAGAATGCTCACTTTCTGCAGGAACGAACTCTGTATCCACCTCACCATCTGCCACATATTGAGAGAACAACTGCACAACCTCTGTGGCAGGGGTTATGGGGTATGCAGCAACCACATCCGGGTTTATCTGCTTCATTGCATATGCCATTGCCTCATTACCTGTCATTGCAAGCTTCATTTCTCCTCCCTTACCATCTCAATTGCAGATGCCCTTGGAGGGCATACCTCTGCACATATTCCGCATCCTTTACAATAGTCATAATTTATTCCAACCACCTTTTCATTCTCCACCAGGATTGAGGCATCGGGACAGTAAATCCAGCAAAGAAGGCATTGAATACATTTATCCTCATGCCAGATAGGCTTCATGGTTCTCCAGTCCCCTGTTTTAAAATCAAGGGATGTTGCGGGTTTATCTATTATACATCCCTCTGGAAGTTCCTTCCATCCTTTTTTCATGCTACCTTTACCTCCTCGTATGCTTTTTTAATTGATTCTATATTCCCTTTAACTATCTCTTCCCTTCCTCTAAACTTTATAGAAAACTTTTTCTCAATAACTTCAAGCATCTTTTCAAAATCAAGAACCTGGGTAACCTTCACCATTGCACCAAGAAGTGGAGTATTTGGAACATTCTTTCCTATATGTTTCATTGCGATTCCGGTGGCATCCACAACAGCAACCTTTATATCATCTCTTTTAACCTTTTCTTTTATCTTTTCCGGTGGCTCCTGGGTATTTACAATGAGATACCCTCCCTCAACAAGTCCCTGGGTAACATCTGTAACATCCAGAAGGCTTGGGTCAAGGACAATCACAACATTTGGATTTTTCACACCAGAATGAAGCCTTATAGGCTCATCGGATAATCTATTGAAGGACTGCATTGGAGCTCCGGTTCTTTCCGGACCATACTCTGGAAATGCCTGGATATACTTTCCTGTCTCCATTGCAGCCTCACCAAACAAAAGAGCAGCGGTTTTTGCTCCCTGCCCACCTCTTCCATGCCATCTAACTTCAAAATATTTTTTCATCGCCTTTACCTCCTGGTTTATAAAGAATTTTATTCCTATTATCAAATTTGTCAAGAAAATAAAAGATTAACAATACTTCGGTAATAAAAAGATTGACTTTTGGCTTTTCTTTGGTTAGTATTAAAAGGATGGCTGATACCAGGTTGATTGCCTATTGTGGGCTTTATTGTGGAGACTGTTTTTTCTACAAGGGAGAGATTGCGGATTTGGCAAGGGATTTAAGAAAGAAACTGAGGGAGGCAAAACTTTCCAGAAATTATAAGGAGTTTGTAAAGTTTGCAAAAGAGTTTAAGGATTATCCCAAGTGTTATGAGGTTCTTGGGGCAATGGTGAGGATGCGGTGCAAAAAGGGTTGCAGGGATGGAGGAGGACCGCCATTCTGTAAAATAAGAAAATGTGCTCAAAACAAGGGAATTGAGGGGTGCTGGGAGTGTGATAAGTTTGAAACCTGTAATAAACTGAACTTTTTAACTCCAACCCATGGGGATGCCCATATAAAAAATCTCAAAAAAATCAAAAAAGAAGGACCCACCAAATTCCTTGAAGGGAAAAGATACTGGTAAATGGTTTAATATCTTATCCTCAAAAGATAAATATTTATCTTTTATTTTTAGGAGGGGAGTTCATTATTTTTCCAATTCTGCATCCGGCTTTAATTTAAACCCCGAAGATTTGCTTTACCAGGCGTACATTTTCCGATACTTTCAAAACCAAATCACTTGATTTTATGGTAAATATCTCAGGTATTATTTGCCCCTTTTGCGTCTTTAGTGCGGGATTTAAAATGTAATAGGTTCCTCTCCCTGTAGTACCAACTTTCAAAAATACTTTTCTATCCACCAAATTTTTTGGTTCCATAGTGGTTAATCGCTCCTTTATGCCTGTAATTTGTTGATACTCTTTATTTGTAATTTTCCCTTTCTTTTTACATACATTACAGCTTTGATTTGTCTCTCATTCAAACCAAATTTTTTAAGATAATCTTCTGTTAAGGTATCCTTTCTAATTCGCACAAAAATACTTGTTCAACTTATTTCAAATTCTGGTTCTGGTAATCCCTATTCTTTGCACCAACTTACAATCTTGTTTATCTAAAATTTAGTAATCATATTTTTAAATACTCTAATAACCTTTTCAACCCTTCCCAATAATGTTTCTCAAATTCTTTTTGGTCAATTCTTACAAATCTCCACTCTTTACCTGTTAACTTGGTCACATCTTCACACCAGACTCTGGTTCTTTCGTCTTTTATCGGTACTTCTATATCAACCCTTCCTTTTGTCTCTATAAGTAAAAATTTATCATCATTAGTTTTAACTACAAAATCGGGATAATAAAACCTTATGTTTTTTTCTGGATCTAAATATTCGATAAAGAATCCAATTTTGGGGACAATTTTAGTAAAAGCAAGAACATCATCAGCCGTGTCCAAAAATTTAGCAAAATCTACTTCAAAGGCATTCTCACAGGGGACATAATTAAAGATACATTTATTAGCTGGATATACCTGTCTTGACCAAACAAAAGGTTTTACTTGGCTTAGATCTATAAATTCCTGCTTTTTAGGAGTAACCTCTTTAAAAATTAAACTTTAAAGCATCGATCTTGCATCTTGAGGAAGAGGGTTAAGGATTTGAGACTGTATCATAATTTTTTCACCCCCTTTAAAACTTCTTCATAAATTTTCCCAAAATCAGGTACATGTTTAAGTTGATGTTTTAAAGAATTTTTCCAAGCGTTTTTAAAATCTTCTTTTCTATCCTCTAAATCAGAAGTTTCAATATTTACTTTTTTAAATTCACATTTTTTATAAATCAGGTCTTTTATGCTTTGAATATTAATTTTCTTTTTAAGATACCATATATCATAAAGGTCTCTGGGTCTTGTTCTTTCAAAAAGTGCCCTTATTTTTTCTGCCATTATTTCTTTCAATGGATAGGTTCTTATTTTGAATTTCAAATTATCAGAATAAGGATGAATGATTTTTCTATGCTTCGGTTCCAGTAAAATTATCTCCCTGGATTTATTTGTAAAATCAAGTTTTATTCCCATAGGGTCTCCGCTTTTTCTTAAAAAATAAAAATAACAGATAACCTCAAAACCGTTTTCATTTTCCTCTATGTTTAAATCTTCAAAAAAATTGATCCCTGATTCTTCTTTTACATCAAATATTATTTCCTTCATTTTATCTTCAAGTTCTTTCCTCTCGATCTCTTCCAGAAGCGTAAAATCAAGGTCATCTGAAAATCTGTAATTTTTTATATAAACTTTTCTTATTCCCGTTCCACCTTTTAAAACTAAATCAAAAGATGAGAGATATTTTAAAAGCCAGTTCTGGACATAATCCCTCTCAATTGTGCTTTCAGGAACTCCATTTTCTCTTGCCTTTTCTTTTATCTCTCTTGCATAAATCATTCCAATTTTCCTAAAATTTTCTCGTCAAGATTTATAATCAATTTCCATTTTGCATTTTTATTTCCTTTTTCGGGCATTGTGGGGTCCAGTAAAAGATAATTTCTTGTTTCGGGTGGAACAAGGTCTATTTTTATTCCGAAATAATCGCACAAAAATCCCAGTCTTCTTATAACACCTGAGTTTCCTATTTTAATCGCATATTGAGCAAGTTTTTCTTTCTTCAATCTTTTATCTTTTAAAGCCTTTGCTACTTCAACTATTCCACCGCAATATTGAGGTTTATCAAGGCAATCTATAATTGTTTTTTCCCTGTCCGTAATATTAATCTCTGTCTCTTCAATCCATTCCTTTCTTATTCCAAAAAATTTTTCTTTCTTTGTTCTTACTACTTTGTATTTCACTCCAAAAATTTCTATTTTCTGTTTTCTTTTCCATGCAGTTGTCTGGAGGAAAACCGTGGAGGGAATCTGTTCGGTCATCCCATAATAATTTAATGCACTCCAGTAAGAAATAGCATAAGGAGAGACTAAAAGAGAACCGATAACAAATTCATGAAGAGTGTATTTACCCTTTTCTCCTTCTAAGGGTATTATAATGTATTTACCTCTTGCAACTCTCTCTATCATTCCTTTTTTTTGGAGCCTATATAAGATTTTTCTTAAATAAGTCCTTTCTATTTGTGAGATTTTGTATGCATCTTCAAATGTAAAGGTTTTTCCATTCCTTGCAAGGTTTGATAAAAATTCAATCATTCTCATTTGCATTTGTAATAATACCCAAAATTGTCCATTTTGTCAAGTGGGATTGAGAATCCAGAGACAAAGATTTATTTTTATTTTATCTTTTCACTGTGGAAGACCTTCACTTCTTTGCTGAGGAATTCCTTGAAGGGAAAAGATACTGGTAAATGGTTTGCCAAAAAATTTGACATACCCTGTTTTAAAATTATAATTTTAAAACAAGCACAAAAGGAGGAGAGATGAAAGAATTCCATATAATTACCGGGGGAAACAGTTTAGTAGAGCATTTCAAAAGGGAAAAGGGTGATGAATATCCAGAGATAAAAGAGATAAAGATGGGAGACCCTTTATGGAAAAGGTTCTTAGATGACCCACAGTTTCTGGAGAGGGTGTATGAGTTTCTTGCAGAAAACCCAAAAGCCCATTCTGCTGAATTAAACTGTTTCTTTAGGTATTGTGAGGAAAGAAGCATCAATCCTCAGGATTGCGAGGTATAT
>CAZUTC010000008.1:26561-26870 GCA_964623485.1 uncultured bacterium
GAGATACTTAACAAAAAACAGGATAACAAATGTCCTCACCTCACTTGAACTTCCTGGTTATTTTGGAGAGGAATTTGCCATAAGAGCCCATGAATTCACCAGAGGACTCTCTGAAATGCTGGATAGGTTCATTTACATAGCAAGAAAAAAGAAAATGGAGGGTTATCGGGTGGTGTTCAGTCCTACCGGAGGGTTCAAACCTCATGTAATAGTATGTGGACTTGCAGGATTTCTTACTGGAAGTGAAGTATATTATATTCATGAGGAGTTTAAAGAAACAATAGTATTTCCTCCATTGTTTTATTTGCC
>CAZUTC010000009.1:0-2047 GCA_964623485.1 uncultured bacterium
GATAAATGGAGAAACCATAAAGGTAAAGGATTTCCTCCAAAAATGGAGACCCAGAAAGTTTGCATCCGAAGAGGAAGAAAAAAAGGCAAAACTTAAAGCCCTGGAACCCCTTATAGAAAGAAAACTTGTAATTGCTGAAGCAAAAAAAAGAGGGCTGGATAAAGACCCAAAAATAATAGAAGATTATGAAAAAGGGAAGAAAAGAATTCTTATAAATGCAGTTTATAGAATAGAAGTAAAGGAAAGGATAAGAGTCTCAGAGCCTGAACTTCGAAGACAGTACGCTCTTCGATCAAAGGATGCTCATGTCTATTTAATTCTTACCGATAGTTTCAAAACAGCGCAATATATATATCGTAAGTTAAAGGATGGGATCCCATTTGAATCCCTTGCGGTCAAGTATTCAAAACACCCCTCCTCTACAAAGGGAGGAGATATAGGATTTATCAATTATGGAAGTATGGATAAGATAACGTATAGGGCAATTTCTGGATTAAAGCCAGGAGGATATTCAAAGCCAGTAAAGTTCCCTAATGGGAATTATGTGCTTTTCAAAATTCAGGAAATAAGAAAGAGAAAACAAAAGCCATTCAAGGAGATAAAGGAAAGACTTAAAAAAGAACTGAAGATGAAAAAAGAAAGAGAACTTGCAAAAGAAGTATACGATAGGATAATAAAAGAAGCAGATATAAGGTATAACGAAGAAGGATTAAACATCCTTTTGAAACCAAAAGATTCTCTCACTGTAAAGGATATGGAGGTATGGGTAGCAAAGAAGGCAGGAGGAAAAATAGTAAGAGTCAAAAATCTTCTGGATATCTATCGTGTAGTCCCTCCCTATCTTCCAAAGGAATTAAGAAAAAACGCAATAAAACAGGAGATAGAAAGAGATGTTTTATATGACTATGCATTAAGAAAAAAAATAGAAAAAGAGAAACAGACTAAGGAAACTCTTGAGAAACTTAAGGAAAATATTCTCTATGATAACCTTTACAAAGAAGAGGTTACAGAGAAGATAAGTTTTACAGAAGAGGATTTAAAAAGGTATTTTGAAGAAAACTACGAAAAGTATGTGACACCTGAGAGAAGAAGATTGAGAATAATAGAGGTTGAGACCCAAGAAAAGGCAAGAGAAGTAAAAAAACTCTTAAAAACAAAGGATTTTGGAGAATTGGCAAAGAAATACTCTATAGATGTATCCTCTAAGCGGGGCGGAAATATAGGCTTGGTAAAAAAAGATACAAGAAGATATAAAGAGTTTGTTAAAGTTGGATTCTCTTTAAAGAAAGGAGAGGTATCCTCGATTTTTAAAACAAAGAGAGGATACGGTTTGGTCAAATGCGAGGAGATTATTCCAGAAAAAAGACCCAAATTTGAAGAGGTAAAACAAAGAGTTACATGGAATCTCAAAAAAGAACTGCTGGATAAAAGATACAAAGAGTTTATAACCACTCTAAAGAAGATATATAAAATAGAGATTAATGAGGCTCTTTTAGAAAAGATAGGAAAGAAGGAGGTAAAAAGAGAATGAAGAGAAAAAATATTATAATAATTGTTGCAGTGGTAGGGGTAATTTTAATAGCCCTGGGAATTTATGCATTTGTAATCTCAAAGAAAGAAACTAAAGGAAAAATAATTGCAAGGGTAGGAAACTCGGTACTTACTGATGAAGAGTTAAGAAGGATAATTCCACCCTCCCTGGTACAGAGCGTTAATCCTCAAATGATTGTGGAGCTTTGGGTAAGAAGAGAACTGATGTATCAAGAGGCTAAAAAGAGAAACCTTGATAAGAAGGATTATATAAAACAGCGTTTAGAGGAACTCAAAAAGGACTTAATAGCTCAGGCTCTTGCAGATGAGGAAGCATCAAAGGTATTTGTAACCAATGACGAAGTAAGAGACTACTTTTCAAAACATAAGGATGAATTTTTATACGAGATAAAAATATCTCAGATAGTGCTTGGAAATGAAATTGCGGCTAACGAGGTGTATGAAAAACTTAAAAAGGGAGCAGACTTTAAATCCCTTGCAAAGGAAAGATCCATAG
>CAZUTC010000009.1:2057-14519 GCA_964623485.1 uncultured bacterium
GATCCATAGATCCCATGAAGGGAGAAGAAAGTAAGTATCTCCCAAGAGGAACCATAGACCCTGGGTTGGAAGAGATAATATTTAACCTAAGTACCGGAGAGTTCACAAAACCAATACAGACTCCAGATGGAGCGTGGCGAATAATAAAGGTTGTGGATAAGAAAAAGGTTAAAGAAGAAGCAAAACTGGAGGACTGGGAAAAATATATAAGGGAATTATTGGAAATAAGAAAAAAACAGGAGAGAATTGCACGGTTCGTTGATTCCTTGAGAACCGTTTACAGGGTGGAGATTAAACCCGAAAATATCTTTCGATAAATTGGGGATCTTCGCTCTTTTTATTTTTTTACCCATCGATGAGATTGTAGCAGTCATTGATAATAAACCCATTTTATACTCTGATGTTGAATACAGGTTGAATCTGTTTTTTCTCCAGTTTCCATTTGTTAAAATCAAAGATACCACTCAGATAAAAAAAGAAATACTAAATCAACTTATAAATCAAGAGGTTATAAAGAAAATTGCAGAGAAAGAATCCCTTTTTGTGGAGGAAGAAAGAATCTCAGAAGAAGCAAGAAAAATGCTTGAAAGTATAGAAATCCAATTGGACTCCATGCCTGAGTTAAAAAAAATGATGGAAGAAAGGAATCTTGACCTTTTGAAAATAGAAAATATGCTGCAGGATGAGCTTTACGCAAGATACATAGGAGAGTTCATACTTTCCAAGAAGGGATATTCAAATCCATATGTCTCTCCCAAAGAGATCAAAGAGTTCTATGAAAAACATAAGGACTCAATAGCTTTAATTCCTGGAAAAGTGAAACTGGCACATATTCTTTTGGTTTGGAAACCATCTCCAAAAAAGGAGGAGAAAGCATTTAGGAAGATAATGGAGATATACGATATACTATTAAGGGGTGGCGACTTTCCAGTAGTGGCAGAGTCATTCTCTGAGGATTTGAAAACAAAAAAGAGAGGAGGTCTTGTGGGGTGGCTTACCCCCAAGGAGTTGCTTCCTGAAATTGACACCGCTGTATCCTCTCTCTCAGAGGGAGAAATCTCTCCACCAGTAAGAGCAAGGGATGGATATCATATTTTTAAATGTGAAAAAAGGAGGAAAAACTCCCTTCTTTTAAGGCATATACTTGTAAAAATTAATATAGGGAGAGAAGATACCCTCTTTTTACTCAACAAGGCAAAAAAGCTCTCCAAAATTCTTAAAAATAATCCAGAAAGGTTTGAGGATTTTGCAAGGAAATACTCAGAAGATTTAGAAACCAAGGAGAAGGGTGGATATCTGGGAGAGTTCTTTATAAAGGGTTTAGCACCCCCATTTAATAAAGTGGTAAAAAAACTTAAGGCTGGAGAAATTTCAGATCCCGTATCCTCTCCCTTCGGAGTCCACATAATTAAAGTAATAGAAAAAGAGGAGGATAGAATAAGAGATTTTGAAGATATAAAGGAAGAGGTAAAGAGTTACTTGGTTCAAAGAAAAAAAGAGGAAATATTAAATGAGATAATAGAGGATGCTAAGGAAGAAATATTTATAGAGATAAAAGCACAATGTTTGAATCTTTAATAAAAGAGATAGGCAAGGAAGAGCTTGAGAAGCTCATAGAGGTCACCGGGAAGCTTTTATCCACTATAGATTACGATAAACTTTTAGAAATTATATTTGAATCTGCCAAGGTTCTCACCAATTCAGAGGCGAGCTCTTTGCTTTTGATGGATGAAAAGGTCAATAAATTAAAGTTTGCTGTGGCAACTGGAGAAGCAAAGGATAAACTTCTCTCACTGTATGTGCCACTGGATGAAGAAAGTATAGCAGGATATGTAGCAAAAGAGAAAAAACCAGTAATCGTTAATGATGTTAGAAAGTTTCCCAAGTGGTATTCAAAGATAGATGAGATAACAAAGTTTAAAACCAGGTCTATCCTTGCAGTTCCCCTAATTCTTGAAGGAAACATAATAGGCGTGATAGAGGTCTTAAATAAAAAAGGATTCGAAGGATATGCAGAGGATGATTTAAAACTTCTCCAGATACTTGCAGAACAGGCTGCAAAGGTTTTAAAGAATGCATCCCTCTATAAATCTCTTGTGGATAAAGAAAAATTAAGAGAAGACATTGAAAGTCTAAAATATACCATTGTAGGGAAAAATCCCGTTCTCCAAAAAGTAATAGAACTTGCAAAAAAGGTAGCGAAAACAGATACCACGGTCCTTATGTTTGGAGAAAGTGGAACTGGAAAGGAGCTTCTTGCAAGGTATATCCACAACCACAGTGAAAGAAAACATAACCCTTTTATAATTGTAAACTGCGCGGCAATACCCTCCACGCTTATAGAAAGCGAACTTTTTGGATATGAAAAAGGAGCATTTACTGGAGCATTGCAGAGAAAACTGGGAAAGTTTGAACTGGCTCATAAGGGTACCATTTTTCTTGATGAAATAGGGGATCTCACACTTGACACACAGGTTAAAATACTTAGATTTTTAGAAGAAAAAGAGTTCGAAAGACTCGGAGGCAAAGAGACCATAAGAGTAGATGTAAGGATTATTGCAGCCACAAACCAAAACTTAGAGAGGCTTATAAAAGAAAAGAAATTCAGGGAGGATTTATACTATCGAATTAATGTTTTCCCCATAGAGCTTCCTCCTTTGAGAGAGAGGAAAGAGGATATACCCCTTCTTGTTGAGCATTTTATAAGACTTTTTAACTACGAAACCACAAAAGGAATAGAGGGGATAGAAGAGGATGCTTTGGGGGTTTTAATAAATTACGACTGGCCTGGAAATATAAGAGAATTGAGAAATGTTATAGAAAGAGCCTTTGTTTTAGCCTCTGGTAAGAAAATCAAAAAAGAAAATATTTTAATTTCCAAACCTTTAAAATTTGATGAGGAAGAACTAATAAAACAACCTAAGGAATGGACCGAAGCAATACATGGGTTTAAAAGAAAATATTTAGAATACATATTAAAAAGAACCGGAGGAAACCACAAAAGGGCAGCAGAAATACTGGGTATACAACCCAGTTATCTATCAAGATTAAAAAAAGAACTCGGTTTTGATGAAGAATAAATACGATGTGATAATCGCAGGAGCAGGACCAGCAGGGACAGAAACAGCATACTGGCTAAAAAAGGGAGGGGCAACAGTTCTAATAATAGAAAAAAAATGCAGAAGAAGAGAGAAACCATGTGGAGGGGCTATACCAGTAGGAGAAATAATTGAGTTTGGGATGCCTCCTGCCCATGTGATTGAAAGGAAAGTTAAAAAAGTCCTTATATTCTCCTCATTTTCTAAAAGCTTAGAAGTTGAAATAGAAGAAGAAATGCCTGGTATCACAGTCAGACGAAGTAAATATGACTCTTTTCTTCAGGAAAGAGCCGGCACAGAAATAATTGATAATGCAAAAATTTTAAGAATAGAAGAAAATAAAAAGAGTGTAAAAATATTGTTTGAGAAGGAAGGTAAGGTATGGGAAACCGAAGGAGAGTATTTTATAAATGCCGGGGGGGTCTTATCCGATATTCCGGGAATACTCAACATCCCCTCTTTTAAGCTCTCTTCCCTTGGTATCACCCTTCAATACTGGATAAAAACACAGGAGTATGAAAAAAATACAATCGAATTTTTTTACTTTCCCAAAAAATTGGGAGAGGGATACATCTGGGTGTTTCCACGAAAAGACCATGTGGTCTCCGGAATCGGGGTCTCTTACAAATCCTTGAAGGAAAAAAACATTAGTCTAAAAAAAATAATTAAAGATTTTCTCTCCAAAAGATTTCATAAATTCAAGATTTTTAGAAAGGAAGGAGGTTTCGTACCCTTAGAGTTAAGGGAAAGATTAAGATACCAGAGAATACTTTTTGTGGGAGATGCAGCTGGACTTTGTAATATCATCCATGGAGGGGGAATCTATCAAGCAAGAAAATCAGGTAAAATCGCTGCGGAGGCAATTATCAACCAAAAAATTAAACATTATGAGGAAAATATCAGGGAGTATTTCGAAGAGTATGAAAGAAAATGGGATAGGAAATTGAAACCTTTCTTTACTGATGAATCTCTTTTTGAAGCATTTATAGGTTATGCCAAAAAAAACCAAAATAAAATAAAAAATGCAATATCTATAATACTTGGTGCACACAAACCCCATAAAATAGCCTATGAAATAATAGAAAAGGAATCCTTTAAAATGATTACAGAAGAACTGGACAATCTCATAAAAGATTATAGAGAAATCATAGACAAAAACCTGAGCCAAATTTTCAGAAAAGAAAACAGGGTTTTTAAAGTAGCGCGAGAAATCCTTTTGAGGAAGGGAAGAAGATTAAGGGCTGTCCTCGTGCTTCTTGCCTGTGAAGCAGTGGGAGGAAATATAAAGGATGCAATTCCCGTGGCACTTGCTTATGAGCTGAGCCATACTGCATCCTTGGTTCATGATGATATAATAGACAATGGTCGCATGAGAAGAGGGGATGAGACAATTCATGTTAAGTATGGAATTGCTACTGCCATAACAGTAGGTGATGCCCTGTTAATCAAAGCATTCAATATGCTTTCTCTCTACAGAAATAACCATAAAGTAGAAAAGGAAAGGATAATAGAGCTTATAGATACGGGATGTGAGGGAGGATTAAGAGCCTCTGTGGGAGAACTGGAGGATTTTGATTTTGATATAGAACTCTTAGAAAACACAGGAATAAAAAGATACTTGGATATCGCAAAGAAAAAAACCGCATCATTAATAGAAACTGCCACCCAGGCAGGAGCAATAATTGGGAAAGGAACAAAGGAAGAGATAAACTTTTTGAAACTTTATGGAAGAAATTTAGGGATAGCATTCCAAATATACGACGATACCAAGGATTTACTGGCTCCAGAGACTGTAACATTAAAATCCAGGTTTTCGGATATAAGAGAGGCTCGCCTAACCCCCCAGCTTGTTTATGCCTATTATAAGTCTTCTTCCGAGGATAGAAATTTTATTACAAAAATTCTTAAAAAACCAAATAGTTCAGAGGAGGAGATTACAAAAGTTATTGATATTTATAGAAAAACCAAAGCCTTCGAGTTTAGCCAAAGACTGGCTGGTATATTCTTAAAGAGGGCTAAAAGTTATCTATTAAAGATAAAGGAAAGCAAGGCAAGAAAGATACTTGAGAAAATAACCGATATCTTAGGTTACTGGACATACCTAGGGAATTGATAGCATTATTTCTCTTAGCATTTGAATCAGAAAAATTTAAAGGAATTTCTGGAATATTCTTGCAGGAAGAAGTTGAAAACCCTGCTTTATTGGAGGGGTTATCCTATAATACCCTTTCTTTTTCTGCACAAGCTACATACATTCCAGGAGTCAATGCATTTTCCATTTCATATGCTCGAAAATCGTTTGGAGGAAGTATTTTCTACTGCGGAGATAGCCTGTATAGGGAAAGTAGTTTAGAAATTTCATACTCTTCCTCTACCCCCATATTAAATTATGGGATAAAAATCTCAATATACGAAGTTTACTTGAAGGGATACTCTTCCATTTTAAAACCAGGCATTAGCCTTGGATTATTTACAAAAAATATTGTAAATATTGGATTTTATATAAAAAATATAAATTCATTATTTACTCCCGATAACACAATTTTTTCTAAAAAAATACTTGAGTTCTCCTTCCAACCCGTGGATAATGCTTTTATTATAGGAGGAGTGGAAAATTGGGATGAGTTCCATTACTATCTCTATACTGGATACCTTTTTTATAAAAGAACAGGAATTATAGTGGGTGCAAAGTCGAATCCAGTTAAGTGGAGAACAGTATTTGGAATCTCTACTAAAAAAGTTAGCTTCCTGTGTTCGGTAGATTATCACCCTCTCATTGGGATCTCCAAAGCAGGGGAGGTATGCTTTACCTTCTGATATTTTTGGGAACCGAGGATTATATTGATGAGGAAAGATACATCCCCTTTGGCTATCCCTTAAAAGATTACTTGGATTCTCTTGCCGTGCACAAGTTGGATCTCAATCATGCCTCCTTAAATGAGCTTTTAAAAATTCCTTATATAGATAGATTTACTGCGGAGTCTATTATAAAACATAGACCTTACCGAAGTAAACAAGAGGTTAAAAATATTATAGGAGAAATTGCCTATTTAAAAATAAAAAGATACATTACGGTCAAAGAAATTAAAAAGAAAAGTTTCGAGTCCAGGATAGGAGCAAGATTAAATAGCCTTGATAGTATTCATCTTTATTCCAAAGCAGGAGTAATTTATAAAGATTTCTCCTTTTATTTTCTTTCAGAAAAAGACAAGGAAGAGAAAGATTTCCTTGATTTTTTTACATTTTCCCTTCTTTATAACTCAGAAAAACTAAGAATAATAATAGGTGATTATAGGCTTCATTTTGGGAATGGGCTTTTGTTCTCCCACCCTTATGCGTACTCTGCTTCTGGGAAATATCTTTACCAAGCAGAAAGAGGAACAAAACCTCAAACAATATTCTCAGAAAATGGAGTAATGAGAGGAACTGTTTTCTCTTACAAATTGAAAAATACCAATTTATACCTTTTTTCTTGTTTAACCTTTTATGATGCAGAGATTAAAGAAGATAGGGTTATAAAGATATACTATTCAAAAATCCGGGATGATTCATTCCCAAAAGAGTATCGCAACAGTCTTAATGAAAAAGTTTTGGGAGCAAGAATAGAAAGCAAAATAAGAAACTGGGGTGTAGGGGGAACATACTACAACTCACGATTTTCCTATCCCTTTGCGGGAGACGAGTCAGAATACTCCTTCTCAGGAGATAAATTGCAAGGGTTATCCATCGATGGATTTTTATTACTAAAAAACTATATTTCCTTGGGAGAAGTATCTCTATCCTTTCCTGGAGAATACGGAATTTTATACTATGGGAGGTTTAAAAGAGAAAGGTTCAAAGGGGGTTTTTATATAGGGTATTATAAAAAACTTTTTGCACCCCACAGCAGATATTATGGGTTAACCAAAAGATATCCCACAGTAAGAATTGGATACTCATTTTCTCACTCTCTTGAGAAACTCAAGATATATTTTTATGGTTCTGGATATAGAAACAGTTTTTACCGAACCATTCCCTTTTATTTAAAGTTTGAAATAGAAAGGAAAGAAGAAAACGGTTCCTCTTCCCTTTCAATAAGAAGGAACTTCTCCTATGAAGAGGATAGAACATATACCTTTGGGATAGAAAAAATACTGAAAATTTACAATACAAAAATAAAAATAAAGTTGCAGGATAAAAAAGAACCCGAAGGTTCTCAAGGATGGAAATTTGAAGGGACAGTGAAAAAAGATTTTTTAATACTTCATTTAATCTATTTTTATTCTGAAACCCTTCCTCTTTACGGGTATGAATCTATGTATCGAACAACTTATCCGCTTCTGCTTGAAGGTAAAGGAATGAGAGTCTCTTTTGGAATAAATCTTAAAAAAGCCTTCTTTAATCTATATGGATTTTATGGGACAACCTTTAAAGAAAATAAATTCTTCCCGGATCTCTCCATAAACATCTCTTTGGAGTTTTAATCCACTATATAAACTTGAATGCCGTGCTTTTTTAAAACTCTGGTTGTTATTCCATTTTCTCCACAGGACGGGCTTTTTGATTTCAGGTATGCTTTTTTAATATTGAACCTTTTTGCCAGTTCAAGTGTTATTCTTGCACCTCTTTTAAAATTTTCAGTCACATCCTTTTTATCTTGATTTATTACTTTGATTTTTCTTCCTATTTTTATAATTTCTGCACTTTTCCTTGGGGTAGGAAGTCCTCCGAGCTGCTCCGGACAGAGGGGAAGCATGGACTCTTTTATTTTTGAAAGAGTTTTTCTGGGTTTTAATCTTTTCCCATCATATCTGCAGGGAATACCAAGAAGACATAAAGAAACTATAACCATTTATTTAAGATATGGTTCAGGATTTACCGGAACTCCTCTTATCCTTACTTCATAATGAAGGTGAGGTCCTGTGGTTCTACCACTTCTTCCCACATATCCTATTATATCGCCTTTTTCCACCCTATCCCCCAGCTCCACAGCAAATCTGGACAAATGGGCATACACAGTGGAAAACCCATTTCCATGGTCTATCTCCACAAGATTTCCATATCCTCCTACATAACCTTTAAATACCACCACCCCATCTCCGGTAGCAAAAACAGGAGTTCCGGAGACATTTGCTATATCAATACCTGTATGGAATCCTCCATTTCGTGGACCAAATCTGGAGGTAATGGTGCCGAAAAGGGGCCAACCCTGGGGTCTTCCGGATAGGACTGTATGTTTACTTTCAAGAAACTTCCTCAAATCCTTTAAACTATTCCTTTTTTCTCTTAATTTCCTTGCAATCTCTTTTGCTTTTTTGTCTATCTCTTCTTTTAAATCTCTTTTAGATATGAAGGAGAGGGCTTCCATGTAAGCATTTACATCTACATCAGGCCCTCCCTTCCCTTTGAGCTTCATGGCATCTTCCTTAGGCAATTTGTAGCCTGCAAGAATCTTTATATCCATAACAAACTTCTCCAGTTTCTGCAACTCTTCAGTAACCTCTGCAAGTCTCTTTGCATGATTTTCCCTTTCGGCTTGGATATCCTTTTTAAGGCTGTCCATTGCTTTTAAAATGGCAAGCTTTTCTTCTTTAAGTCTCTTGTTTTCTTTCTTCAATTTTTTATTTTCACGGAGTATGGGACCGGCTACTCTTTTTAAGTATCCGTACTCTATAAAATGAAAGGTAGTTATACCTGCAAAAATAAGTACCAAAGAGATAAAAAGATAAGCAAAAGCATTAAGTTTTTTCTTGGATGCAAAAAACTTTTTTAACTTCTTTGGTGATTCTGGCACAATAAAAAATATATAATTATTCTTAAACATCTTTCCTCCTTTCTTTATATCTATAATTATATCTAATTTTTGTAGAAATGCAACTTGTAAAGTCTAAATGGAAGGCTATTTCATTTAGAAGGTTCTTATCATACTTAAGGTAAGATTCGGCTTTTTATATGCCAGCTTTCCACTCCTGCGACTCTTTCATCCAAGCCTGGATATTGTAAATATAAGTTTTCTAAAATTGACTTAAATAAAATTTACCTTATAATTTCTGTATGAAAACCAAAGAAGAGATAATAAAAGAAGTTGCAAAAAATGAAAAGGTATCCGAAGAGTTTGTAAAGAAAGGTCTCCATGAGGGAACCATTGTAATTCCTTACAATAAGAAAAGACCAAAGGATATAAAAGCTGTGGGGATAGGGGCTGGACTTTTTACCAAAGTGAATGCAAATATAGGTTCATCTCCTGCAATAGCAGACCTATCCTTAGAATTGAATAAATTAAAAACTGCAATGGAAGCCGGGGCTGATACCGTGATGGACCTTTCAGTGGGAGGGGATGTGGATGAGATAAGAAGAAAAGTAATAGAAAACTCAAACATTCCAGTGGGAACAGTACCAATCTACCAGTGTGCCCTGGATTCTCCAAAAAGAAATAAGTCCTTTGTTGAACTCTCGGTAAAAGAGATATTTGAGGGAATAGAAAAACATCTCAAGGATGGTATTGATTTTATAACTGTCCATACCGGCATAACAAAGAATGGGGTGGAGAGGCTTAAAAACCAAAAAAGACTGACAGGAGTTGTAAGTAGAGGTGGAGGTCTTATAATAGAATGGATGGATTACAACAACAAGGAGAATCCTCTTTATGAATACTTTGATGAGCTTCTGGAGCTTGCAAAGGAGTATGGGATAACTCTGAGCCTTGGAGATGGGCTAAGACCAGGCTCTTTACACGATGCCACGGATAGACCTCAGGTACATGAATTAATGATTATAGGAGAACAGGTTCAAAAAGCAAGAGAAAAAGGGGTTCAGGTGATGGTAGAGGGTCCAGGACACATCCCCATCCATGAAATAGAAGTAAACATGAAGCTGGAAAAATCTCTTTGTCATAAAGCTCCCTTTTATGTGCTGGGTCCGGTGGTTACAGATGTGGCTCCAGCCTATGATCATATAGTTTCTGCAATTGGTGGAGCCTTAGCAGCATATTATGGAGCAGATTTTTTATGCTATGTGACCCCTGCAGAACACTTAGGACTTCCCACCCCTGAAGATGTAAGAATTGGTGTCATTACTGCAAGAATAGCAGCTCATGTGGCAGATATCGCAAAAAGAAAGGATGCAGCAGAATGGGACCACAGGATTTCAAAACTTCGCTCAAAATTTGCCTGGGAAAAAGTAATAGAGAACTCCTTAGACCCCAAGAAAGCAAAGGAGATATTTTCAAGATACCCTCTGCTTGATACTGGGGTATGCACCATGTGTGGAGATTTCTGCCCCCTTAAAAAAACAAAAAAAATACTCACTCAGTGAATTACAGACTTTTTACCCCAGGGCCAGCAGAGATAAATCTGGATATATTCAAAATAATAAAAAGAGGAATTCCATACCATAGAGAAGAATCTTTTTCGGCTCTTTTTAGTAGAATAGAAACCAAACTTAAAAACATGCTTTATTTAGAAGATGGAAGAGTGTATATTCTCACCTGCTCTGGAACTGGAGCCATGGAAGCGGCTGTTTTGAATATATTTGATGAAAAGGATAGGGTTCTTGTGGTAAGTACTGGAAAGTTCGGAGACAGATGGATGGATATATGTAATATATGGAGTATCCCAACAGAATTGATAAGATTCGATAATGGAAAGTCAATAGATGTGGATATGGTTATGAAAAAAATTAAAAAAGGAAATTATACTGGAATACTTACGACTCTTACTGAAACATCCACAGGGGCTTTGAATGATATAGAGTCAATGGGAAAAGAGTTAAACAAGAAAGCCATTTTTGTAGTAGATGCAATTGCTGGATTTGGAGCAGACCAATTAAAAGCAAGTGAGTGGGGAGTAGATGTAGTGGTGGGAGGCTCGCAAAAGACCCTCACATCTCCCCCGGGGATAGCTTTCTTAGGGATTTCAAAAAGGGTTGTTGAAAAAATAAAGAAGAGAAAAAAACCCAAGAGTTACTATTTTGACCTTTTCACCTATGAAAGCTTTTTAAAAAGAGGTGAAACCCCATATACCCCTGCTATACTCACTCTCCTATACATGGATAAAATACTCTCAATAATTGAAAGGAAAGGATATGAAAATTTCATTAAAATACACGAAAGATGGGCTGGATTTGTAAGAAAAAACGCGAAGAATCTTGGGTTTAGAATATTTCCAGAAAACCCTTCAAATGCCTTGGTAGTTATATCAACAAAAAAGAAGAGCAGCCTTTATATTAAACAAATTCTTAAAAAATTCAAAATACTTTTTGCAAACGGTCAGAAGGAATTGAAAAACAAGATAATAAGGATAGGAATGATGGGACATGCAAACAAAAAGGATGCAGAATTGATTCTTGAAGCTCTTAAATATGCAAAAAGGAGAGTAGAGTGAAAAAGAGATTGTTTTCCGGAGTCCAACCTTCAGGAAGACTTCATATTGGAAACCTATTGGGAGCTATAGCCAACTGGATTAAACTGCAAGAGGAATATGATGCGATATTCGGTATAGTGGATTACCATGCAATGACTGTGGAATACAATCCAAAAGAGATGCCGGAGAGAATAGTAAATACCGCTATAGATTATATTGCATGTGGTATAGATCCCCAAAAAAGCATAATAATGGTGCAATCTGAAGTAAAGGAACATGTAGAACTTGCATGGATCCTCTCCACAGTTACCCCCCTTGCATGGTTACAGAGAATTCCAACCTTTAAAGAGAAGGTAAAACAACAACCTCACAATGTAAATGTGGGACTGTTCAACTACCCCATGCTCATGGCATCAGATATACTCATATATCGGTCAGAGGTGGTTCCGGTTGGAGAAGACCAGGTTCCCCATATTGAGTTTACAAGAGAGGTGGCAAGAAGGTTTAACAATCGGTTTGGAAAGTTTTTCCCAGAACCTGAAGCCCTGATAGGAAGAGGAGCAAGAGTTTTGGGGCTTGATGGAATAAATAAAATGAGTAAAAGTCTTAATAACGCCATTTACTTGGATGACCCTCCTGATGTGGTATGGGAAAAGGTTGCAAAGCAAGGAGTTACGGACCCCGCAAGAAAAAAAAGGACAGATCCAGGAAATCCAGAAGTATGTAACTTATACAGCTGGCATAAACTCTTCTCCTCCCAAGAAGAAATACGGTATGTGGCAGAACAATGCAAGAATGCAGGGTTTGGGTGCCTTGACTGTAAAAGAATCCTTGTTAATAATATGATAAAGGTATTAGCTCCAATTCAAGAAAAACAAAAGGAATTAAGAAATAACAGGAAAAAGGTGATAGAAATCCTTATTTCAGGAACAGAGAAGGCAAAAAAAATTGCCCAGGAAACAATGCAGGAGGTTAAAAGGCTTACCGGTCTTTATATTTAATTTTATTTCATTTTTCTCCATGTT
>CAZUTC010000009.1:14619-16458 GCA_964623485.1 uncultured bacterium
TTTATCTTATAGTCTCCTTCAATTGAGAGTTTCTTTTTAGGAGTTACCTTACACATTAACATTGCAATAAAAGGGATAAGGAATATTCTTTTCATTCTTACCTCCTTTATTAAGGATAATTTACGAAATTAAAAAGTCAAAAAAAATCTCCTTAAATAAGCAAGAACATATAAAAAGCCCACAATAAACCATGTACTTTTTTCAAGCAGGGTATTTTTTATTTCAAAATTCGCGGGGGTTTCAGGAAGTGTTTTCAAAAACCGCTCTTCTTTTAAAGAAAAAAGGGTATAGATAAAAATAAAGACCAAAATTATGCTACTCCAAATCCAAAAGGGTGGAGCATATAAAGAAAGGGTTCCTATTACAAGAAAAAGGTTTCCAATATATAGAGGGTGCCGTAGATACCTATATATCCCTTTATTTATTTTTTTGTCTGCTTTTATTTTTTTATCCCGGTAATGCTTTCCTATATAACCCGCAGATATAAATCTTATTGAAACTCCTAAAAAATGAAAGAACAGGGCAGGGAAAAATCTCGTATCCCTTGAAAAAAGCCATACTAATATAAACCCTGCTCCTCCAATTAAACCCCTTATTGAGTATATTCGCTCTATCAATAGATATATATCTCTACCTTTTTCTCTCCATCCTGCACATCCACTATCTTCTGAGGCTTAATTCCCTCTATTAACTGAGAAAGTTCCCTTCTTGACATTCCTGTTTTCTCCTCAATCACATGGTCCGGAATAAACTTAAGCCAAAACTTTGCAAAGGAGATTGGAATCTTAATGTTTACTTTTTTACCCTCCTTCTCTACATGAATGGCAAGATTTTTGGGCTTTGTTCCTTCTTCCAATGCACTAAGAAGCTTTTCTGCCTCCTCTGCGGTTATCTTTTTTAGAGAGACCATCTTTAATATTCTAAGTTTTGGATCCATCACTCCTCCTTTATTTTTTTAACAGCCTCATTAACAGATATTCTGCCTTTCTCTATCTCATTAAGAACCCTATGTATTTTGGGCTTTCTTTTTTTGAATCTCTTTAGAATAATCCATAAACCAAGGAGTATAAGAAGCACTGGCCAATCTCTTGAAAAGTTTATAAATCTTATTCCAAGATTTGAGAGCCATATCCAAAGACCAATTCCAAGAAAGATTATTCCCCAGAGGATTGCTTTCATCTTTTCCTCCTTTTAGCCCATGCCATGCTTTCAAGCAGTATGGCAAGTCCTATTGCTACAAGGATAACCGGCCAGTCCCTGGACCACCTAAAATCTGCTATTCCATAGTTGGAAAGCCATATCCATATACCTACACCTATTATAATGATTCCCCAGAAAATACTCATCATTCTTGCCTCCTTTTTATTATTATATTACCCTTTTTTGCAAATACCTTTAAACTTCTCTTACCTTCTCCTATTATAATTTTTTCATTTTTCATCTCAAACTCTGTCTCTACATCTCCTTCCTCTGCCAGAGGTTCTATGATGCAGGAGGCATCTGGAGAAACACCTAAAACCACATCTCCTGCATCTGCCTTTATGCTTCCTTCCAGTTGGATAGCATGGATTTCTGCATCTCCTGCCCTTAAGCGAAGAGTTACCTTGCCCTCAAACTCCTTCATTCTTACATCTCCTGCCATTAATTCTGCCCCCACCTCTCCCTTTACCCTTTCCATACTTAAATCCCCAGCCATATTTTTAACCCTTATATTTCCTTCAAAATTCCCTATCTCCACCTCTCCCGAGAAATTTTCTACCTCGATTCTTAAATTTTTAGGACTTTTTATAAAGGTATCTCCGGTCATCTGTTTTATAATCAGTTTCTTATCCTCTCTTC
>CAZUTC010000009.1:16468-17297 GCA_964623485.1 uncultured bacterium
GCTGAAAACACCCCGGTTCCTTTTACTACCAGTTCTTCTTCTTCCCATCCCTCTATACTAACATCTCCAGAAAAATTTTTAATCTTTAAGAGTTCTACATCCTTTTCTCTTTTCTCAAACTCTCCTTTAAAATGAAATCCCATCCTCATACTATCCTCTACTATCTCAGGTATTCTTTTGAGTTCTCTGGATACAATTTTTGTTATGAATGTTCCAAGATTACCAAGTCCTGCCTCCACATCTCTACCTTTTAAAGCCTCCAACAGTCTTGCTGCCTCCTCTGCTGTTATCTTTCCTTCTTCAACCATCTTTAAAATTCTTAATCTTTCCTCCATAATTTACCTCCTTTTTAAAACAATCATTTCTTCTCTTCCATAAGCTTTATCGCCTCTTCTGCTGTTATCTCTCCCCTTTCCAACATATCCAAAATCTCGGATACCCGGGAAGGAGAAGGCTCTCTTATTCCAAGCTTTGCAAGGATCTCCTCAAGCCTATTTCTTACCGTAGGGTAAGAAATTCCCAACTCCTTTCCAAGCTCAGTCAAACTTCCCCTGAATCGCAAAAACAAAAGCAAAAACCTCTCCTCCTCAGAAGATAACCCCAAAAAAGGAGAAATCTCAAACTCCCCCCTTATAGAAGTCCCACACCTCCTACACCCCAACTCCACTATAAACATCCCACCACCACAAACCGGACACCTCCCAATTACCTTCTTTCCCATGTAATAATTTTAATCAAATTTTAAATTTTGTCAAGTTTTTTAAAAAATTTTTTAAAAATTTTAAATTACATTTTAAGAATTTTTTAAAAATTTGATTCCAGGTATCTT
>CAZUTC010000009.1:17307-26552 GCA_964623485.1 uncultured bacterium
ATTCTGGTTCGTATTCAAACTTCATTTTATTTTTTAACCAGTAAGAGGCATTGAGTCTTCCGAGGTTGAAGTCGTTTTCTCTGCATCTTTTTGAAAAGAAACCTCCGAAATGGGCAAGAAATTCTCCTGCCAGTCTTTTTTTGCCGTAAGGGGTATCTATCGTAGGGGATATCTCATGAAGTTCTATTTCTTTTTTTCCGGAGAGGTCTGCATATAGGTTTGAGCAGAGGAGATAGTTCTTTATCATTTTTGCAGTGTCTTTAGAGTTGCTGGTGAAAAGAAATTCTCTTAGTTCTTCTTTTTCTTGTTTTATTATATGGCTCTTTTCCTTCTCCTCTTCTTTTGCTCTTTCTTGTGCCATTTTGTTAAATGCTTTTTCAAAAATCTCTGTAAGTGTTTTTATTGTTTTTTTGTCTTTTATTTTGTTCATTTCCTGGATCAAAATATTTCTTAATCTTATGGCTTGGTTTATGTCACAGAATCTTTTGTAGTCGTTATAAAGGCTCTGATGGGTAGGAATTTTGTAAAGAACTTTCAATAAAATAGTTTGAAAATTATGTTTCTTATGGACTTCTTTTAGAGGTGGAGGGTCAGGTTGTATGAGTATAAATATTCTCTTTGAAAGAGAATTCTCCTTCCTATCCTTTTCCTTTGATGCTTTTATGGCAAGTCCAAGAGGCTTGTTGTTTAAAAGCCCTCCATCCACACATTCATGCTCTTCTATCTTTACTGGAGGAAAGGCAAGGGGAAAGGCTCCTGAAGCAAATGCATGTCTTTTTATGGCTTCCCATTTTACAGGGTCAAATCTCTCTTTTTCTTTAAAATCAAACTCCTTGTGTTCTGCATATACCATCTCTTTAAGAATTTTTTCATTGCATTTCACCTTTTTAATCTTCCCGTCAAGCACAGTTCTTGTTATTATAAGTTTCATGGATTTTGAAGCTGTTTCTCTTTTTATCTTCTGGAGGTTTATACTTTCATCTGCAATTTGGTGTATAACCTGGGGAGAGAGAAGGGAGGAAGGAGGGGGTTTGGGAAGAACAAGCTTGTCAATATCTATCTTATCTACCCATGCGTCTTTTAAAAGTTTCTCATCTGCATCATAAAGCAAAATAAAACTCAACAAAGTTCCACACATCGCTCCAGCGGATGAACCAACAACCACATCTATGGATATAACCCCTTTTTTCTCTGCTCGTATAAGTTCTGTTAATACTCCTGCTTCATATGTTCCCAAGGAAACAGCTCCAGAAAGGACAAGGGTAACTCTGGGAACTTCCCTTATCCCCATTTTTGTCCTCCTTGTTTAAATGGTTTTTATTTATTCATCTTCTATTTCCACTGCAGTGCCATAGGCTAAAAGTTCTGCTGCTCCACCCATTATTGCAGAGGTCATGAACCTTACGCCTACTATTGCATTTGCTCCCAATTTTTCTGCCTGTTCTATCATTCTGTCTATGGACTGCTCCCTTGATTCTGCGAGAAGTTTTGTATACTCCTCTATCTCTCCTCCCACAATATTTCTGAAAACTGCAAGTATATCTTTACCAAGATGTCTTGCTCTCACTGCATTCCCTTTAACAGTTCCGAGCACTCTTTTTATCTTCTTACCTGGGATATACTCTGTTGTTGCAATTATCATTTTTCCACCTCCTTTGAATATTTATCATACTTCGCCACAAATATTCTTTCCTTTAAAACAGATACAATAAGCACCACCAACCCTCCAATAACTGCTACTATCCCTATTTTCCCGTATATGGGAGTTTCCTTTGAAAGGATTATATCTTTAAAAAAAGAAACTCCACCCCATATTCCCAGGATGATAATTCCAATGGAAAGGAGTATCCATCCTATTTTCCTTTCAAGCCGGTTGTAGAGAGAAAGCCAGTAAATTCTTTTTACATCGTCGGGTAAAGATTTGAGCTTTATTTTCCCCATATATGCCTCCATTTTTTGGAAGTTTTCAAGTTCTTTTTTACACTCCTTACAATATCTTAAATGTTTTAAAAACTCTTTTTTTTCTTTTTCCGAAAGCTCCCCATCGAGGTATCCCATCATCAAATTTTTGTAATACCCGTGGTTCTTCATTTCATTAACTCCTCAAGTTTTTTTCTTGTGTAATATAGCCTTGACATTACAGTTCCCATAGGAATAGAAAGTATCTCTGCTATTTCTTTATAAGAAAACCCTTGGAAATACTTAAGCCACAGAATTTCTTTTGATTTATCTTCAAGCATCTCCCATGCCTCTCTGAGTCTTAAAAGCATTCTATCCTCCTTTTTTCTGTTTCTTATTTCTATATATTCAAAAAATGCCATTTCTCTTTTCTTCTTTTTCATATAGGAAAAACAGGTATTTTTGAGTATTTTAAAAAACCAGGGATAAAAGGGTTTCTCGGAATCAAACCTTTTAATATTTCGGTAGGCTTTGATAAAAGCCTCTTGGGATGCATCAAAGGCATCCTGTTCATTTCCCAAAATTGCCAGGGCATAATAGAATGCCTTTTCTGTGTATTTTTCCACAATGAACCGGTATGCTTCTTTTTTACCATCCTTCACCTCTTTTATTGCATTTTTCTCATCCATTTTTAATAAATACTTCCAAAATCATATAAATATTCATTTTTGATAAGCCCTAATAAATGCTTCAATTGAACGGTCATAGGTTCTTTCTATTTCTGGAGGAAAAAGACAGGCTGGCAATTCTCCAAGCTTTTTGTGATATCTTATACACTCACAGCATACTCCTTTTTTATCGCACGGTTCATAGGTACATGGGCATAATGCTTTATTCATCTTTACATTGCACTCTCTCATCTTCCCTCCTTTTTAAATAATTATGCAATGGTATATTATTTTGTCAAATTACTTTGACATGAAGAAATTTACAGATAAAATTTAGAAATGGAATTATTGTTCTTAATTTTTTTAAATTTTGAGAATCTTCCTGGTCCATTTGATGCAGAGGTTCTTCCAGTTGTGAACAGGAATTACCTACCAGTGCTTCTTGAAACCATCTCCTCAGCAAAGAAAGAAATACTTGTATTCATGTACACAGTAAGGCATTATCCAGATTATGAAGAAGATATAGGAAAATCCATTCAGGATGCCTTAATCTGGGCAAAAAGAAGAGGGGTTGAAATTGAAATGATACTTGATGCTTCAACCTGGAACAAAAGCAATGCAATAAAAAACAGGGAGTTTGCAGATACACTGATAAAAGAAGGAATAAAGGTATACTACGACCCCTTAGAGGTTACAAGCCACACAAAACTTATAATTGTGGATAGAGAAAAGGTCCTTTTGGGTTCAAACAACTGGAGTTTTTATTCTCTTTCCGGGAATAATGAAGCTGCGGTGCTGATTATCTCTCCCGGGGTTTCAGCATACTTTATTAAATATTTTCAAATGGTTAAGAGACTCTCCTCTTCTGTTTTTCCTTTTAAATTTACTCCCAGGAAACCACCAAAGATAAAGAAGAAAACATCTAAACTGAAATCCATTCACTTTTCTCTCCCAGAGAATTTCTTTAAGGCAAAGGTTTATCCTGCTCCAAACAGAGATTATGTAGAGGCAGTTCATGAACTCATTAGAAAAGCAGATAAGGAGATCTCCATTGCCATACTTTCTGCAAGATACTATGCTGACTATAGATATGATGCCAATTCCCTTCTTTTTCAAGACTTGAAGGATGCAGCAAATAGGGGAGTGCATGTAAAAATACTGCTTGATGCCTCTAATTACAGCCTTGCAAATGATTGGGAGAATAAAAAATATGGAAGACTTCTTAAAAAAAATGGAATAGATGTCTGGTATGACTCAAAGGAAATTGCCACCCATTGTAAATTAATGGTTGTGGATAAAAAAATGGTTCTTATAGGCTCTACAAACTGGAGTTTTCACGCATTGGAGTTAAACAATGAAGCATCAGTCCTTATTGAATCTGCAGAGCTTTCCAGGTACTTCCTTGAATATATTAAGAAAATAGGAAAGAATGGTGAAAGACAAAGGGAGTTTAAAGAATGGGTGTGGTAGTTTCTCTTTTTCTTTTAACCCCAGATACAATTGAGATACTCTTCACAAATGATATTAAAGGGCAGTTTCATACCACATATGCTCTGTTTATAAACCCTGTATTTCCTCCCCCCCTGGGAGGGGAAAAATCCTTTCTTTCTTTTTTAAAGAATGAAAGGAGAAAAAATAAAGAACTCCTTTTAATTGATGCTGGAAATATGTCAGGAGGATATATCACAGGGGATAGTTTTTATATAGAGAAAGTAGCGGATTTTTATAAAAAAGCAGGATACAATCTCATGGTTCCAGGAAGAAGAGAGTTCATTGGGGGAAGAGAAGGAATAGAAAAAATGCTTAAGTTAGGAATAAACCTTATCTCTGCGAACATAACCACTCAAGAGGATACCTTGAAACCTCTTTTACCTCCTTATAAAATAATCTCTATAAAAGGAGTTAAAATTGGGTTATTCGGGCTCACCAGCCATTACATGCCCTTCTATTTGCAGGAAAGGGTAAAGGATGACTTTTATTTTTTAAACGATATAGAAACAGCAAAAAAAATGGTAAAAGAATTGAGAAAAAAGGTGGATATAGTTATAGGGGTTTCAAACACTGGGATTGAAAGAGAAAAAAGAATAGCATCTGAGGTGAGGGGAATTGACTTTATCTTGGGAGGAGGTAGTGGATATGGTCTAAGGGAACCCTATGAAGACCCCCTTACTCATACGGTTTTGTTAAGAAACTATGAGTATTTCTCTGGATTTGGAAAACTTGAAATTATTTTTGATAAAAGGACAAAAACCATAACTGGATATAAGTATCAAAATATCACACTCTTTGAAGAGGAGTTTTGATTAAGCTCCCATAAATTCAAAGGCACCTATGTCATAACCTTTTCCCTGGGGTCTTGGGTTGCCCTCAAAGTCATCAGAAGGAGCATCCTGAGAGGAGCCTTTATCTATAGCGGGAGAGCCCTTCTTTAAATGAAAATCTCTCAAAAAGGGATCTGCAAACATAGGGTCTCCCTCCACATAATCCTTACCTCTGATTTCATCTTCGTAATCCCGGTATCCATCTATTAAGTTATGGTCCACACTCATATCCTCCAAGGAGCTCTCAACCGCCATCTGGAATGAAAGATTTTTGCTGCATATGTTGTTTCTTATTATAATATTCTCCACATCCGGGTTCTCCACATATATTCCTCCTCCCCAATTATTGGTTCCGTTTTGATAAAGAGTATTGTTTATCACTTTGATATTTTTCATAGGATGTTGGAAAGCATCACCATTGGCAGTTATGGCTATCCCGCAGTATTGGTTATCATAGGCAATATTGTTGTAGATTTTTATATTCTCCAGTAATCCTCCTGCTTCAGAGGCTAAGGCAAAACCATCTCCATCACAGTTATAAACCCTATTCTGGAAGACCTCAATATTGTATGTATGTTTATCCCAGGCATCCACATAAATGCCAAGTCTATTGAGATGATGGACACAATTATTATATACCTTCCCATTTGAAGAGCCATCCTTTACATCTATTCCTTCCCCTCCATTTGTTCCGGGTCCTCCATCATGTACATGATTATTTTTAACTTCAAAATTTTCTGTTCCTGCAACTGTAATACACTCTTGTTCTCCATCATTACAGGCAAGTTCAATTTCATTCCCATCGATAATTATATCTTTGCTGTTCCACACCCCGATACCTGATGAGGTAGTATTATAGATGTAGTTTTTTTGGATTATAATATGGCTGGAGTTCTCCACTAAAATTCCGACATTCTCATTAGGACCCGCATTCATTATTTTCAAACCGGAAATTACAATGTAGTTTTTATCTAAAACTTCAAACAGTCCATGTTCCTCTGGGAGATTCAATCCTTCTCCATCAATTACAGCTGTATCACCTGGATAGGAAGCATATACGATGTACTTATCAGGTTCTCCTGAGTTCTTGGGCACCACCCTTTCTCTATAAACTCCTGCTTTTATATAAACCGTATCTCCTGGTAACAGGGTCTCTGCTGCTTTCTGAATAGTTCGCCAGGGTTTATCCTCGGTTCCTGGGTTATTATCACTCCCTGTGGGAGCTACATAATATACCCGATGGATTTGTTCCTGCCTTTGGCAAAAACTCCAGCCTGCTAAGATTAAAGCTATCCAGAGAGGGGTTTTAATCTTCATTATATATCTATTCCCATTATCAATTTAAGCCTTGCGGTTCCTGAAAACACAGAGGATGGAGAAAAAAGTCTCATAATTTCAAGTCCTGCTCCAACTCTTAAGTTTACAACTCTTAAGTTTACAACTCTTAAATTTATTCTTCCTCCGGTACCCATTGAGATAAAAACTCCCCATCTTTCCTCTAATTCAGGGGCTGGAATCTCTATTGACAAATCTCCCTTGAGGATATCCTCTACCTCTTTAAGTATCTTTTCCTCTATATAATCTTTTGTTGCCACAGGGATTATCCAATTGTATGAAATATGTAACATGAACATAAAAAAGAAGAACTGGGTGGGGACCATATCAGCTGTAAACCCTAAGGATATGCTCGCATGTCTATAGGGAAGGGACTCCTGTAAAGAATAACTACTGGGGATTGGAGGGGGAAGATTGGCTTTAACACTTCCCGTAACATTGTAATCCTCTGCAAAGTAAGTGAACCCAAATCCCGCACCGACAAAGTTTTTTGTATAGTTTGCCCTGATTCCAAATCCCCCGGGATTTACAACCTCTTCTCTCTCTGCATACCCTTCAAAACTATAATCCTCATAGGTGTATGTATAAGATAGACTTTCCTTTTCTATCCTTAAAAATTCTGATCCTTTATTTAAAAGAAGAGAAAATGATGAAAATATAAGTATTACCATTTCCCGGTTTTCAAATACTCGTCAATGGACTTTGCTGCTTTTCTGCCTGCACCCATTGCAAGAATAACGGTTGCAGCTCCGGTGACAATATCACCTCCTGCCCATACCCTTTTTTTCGTGGTTTTCCCTGTATCAGGGTCTGCTATTATATAGCCCCATTTATTTGTTTCCATATCTGGGGTAGTTTGAGGCACCAAGGGATTGGCACCTTGTCCTATGGCTATTACTACAGTATCTGCTGGGAATTTAAATTCAGAGCCAGGAATAGGGATGGGTCTTCTTCTCCCCGAGGAGTCAGGTTCACCAAGTTGCATCTTTATAAGTTCTATTTCCTTTACCTGCCCATTGCTATCCCCTATGAATTTTACCGGATTTACAAGAAAATGAAAAATTACACCCTCTTCCTCTGCATTCTCTATTTCCTCCTCTCTTGCAGGCATTTCCTCCTTTGACCTTCTATAAATTATATGGGCTTCAGCTCCAAGTCTTCTTGCGCATCTCACCGCATCCATTGCCACATTCCCTCCTCCTATTACAGCTACTCTTTTACCAACCTTTATGGGGGTGTCATAATCAGGAAACATATATGCCTTCATTAAATTTATTCGCGTAAGAAACTCACTGGCAGAATATATTCCACCAAGATTCTCTCCGGGTATATTAAGGAACAAGGGAAGTCCTGCACCAAGTCCTAAGAATACCGCATCAAACTCTTCAAGAAGTTCATCCACTGTAAACACCTTTCCTATTACATGATTGGTTCTTATCTCAACTCCCATCTTTTCTAAAATACTTATCTCTCTTTCCACTATCTCCTTAGGAAGCCTAAACTCTGGGATTCCATAGATAAGTACACCTCCTGGTTTATGGAGCGCCTCGAATATAACAACCTTATGCCCCTTTCTCGCAAGTTCACTGGCTACTGTGAGTCCTGCTGGGCCTGAGCCCACCACTGCTACCTTTTTGCCAGTGGAAGGCTGAACCTCTGGAATCTCCAGTTCTCCCTTTTGAAACTCATAATCTGCAACAAACCTTTCAAGTCTTCCAATTGCCACTGGCTGGTATCTTTTCCGCAACACGCATTTGAGTTCGCACTGGTCCTCTTGGGGGCATACCCTTCCCGTTACTCCTGGAAGGAGGTCAGTCTCTCTTATCTTTCTCAATGCTCCCTTGAAGTCTCCCTCTTTTATAAGTTTTATAAACCCGGGAATATCAATTTCAACCGGGCATCCCTCTACACAAAATGGTCTTGGACATTGAAGGCACCTCTCTGCCTCCTTTATTGCCATCTCCGGTGTATATCCCAAAGCAACCTCCTTAAAGTTCTTTATTCTCTCCTCCACCGGTTGCTTTGGCATGGGTGTTCTTTCTGTGATTAATTTAGCGATTTTTCCCTCTCTCTTTTAAAAATTTCTCTACAGCTATTTTTTCCTCTTTTTTAAATGTATCAAGTCTTTTTAAAAGAAGATCAAAATTAACCTGATGTCCATCAAATTCGGGTCCATCTACACATGCATACTTTGTTTTGCCCCCAACCTCCACTCTACATGCTCCACACATTCCGGTTGCATCTACCATTATAGCATTCAAGCTAACCAAGGTCTTTATGTTATGAGGTTTTGTAAGTTCACAGACTGCCTTCATCATTATTGCAGGACCAACTGCTATAACCTCATCTATTCTCTTTCCGTTTTCTATCTGGTATTTTAATTCATCGGTAACAAAGCCTTTTCTTCCATATGAACCATCGTCAGTTGTGATATAGAGTTCATCTGCAAACTTCTTGAATTCTTCTTCAAGAATTATAAGCTCCTTTGTTCTTGCCCCTATAATTGCACAGACTTTATTCCCCACTTCTTTATGCCTTTTTGCAATTGGCAAAACCTCTGCGGTTCCCACTCCACCTCCTATACAAAAAACAGTCCCCACTGGATGTATGGGGGTAGGTTTTCCAAGAGGACCCACCACATCTTTTATATAGTCACCCACCTTGTATGTCCCCAGCTCCATGGTTGTCTTCCCCACCTCCTGGGCAAAAATGGTAATTGTTCCTTCCTTTGGATCTGCATCCGCAATGGTCATTGGCACCCTTTCTCCCTTCTCATGCAACCTCAAAATCACAAACTGCCCTGGCTGTCTTTTCTGGGCAATCAGAGGAGCCTCTATTACAAATTTATTTATCCCGGGCGCTACTCTTTCCTTCTCAATTATTTTAAACATCCAACCTTCTCATTTCTTTTGTATAATTATACATAACTTAAGTAAAAAGTCAAAATTTTAAAATAAGTAATCAGAACTTAAAAAGATACTGCAACTTTAAAAATACCTTGCCCTCATTCTCTTCTTGCTTG
>CAZUTC010000010.1:0-11528 GCA_964623485.1 uncultured bacterium
ATGTTTCACCTCCTTTTAAATATTTTGCAATCTCTTCAAGCTTCATTATTTTTAATTCCTTTTGTACCTGCCAGAGTTTATTATCATTCAATATCACATATATAATACTTAAAAAAACATAAAAGTCAAGCCCTTTTGGATTTAAACTACTCTTTTTTTTCTTCAATCTTTTCTATTATTCCCCGCATTGGAACGAAGTAACATCCTCCCTCTTCTTTTTTTATAATTTTTCCCTTCTTCTTTATAAATACTGTAAGTATCTGTAATCCTCCTTCAGGACCTATCGGAGCAACAATCCTTCCTCCTTCTTTCAGCTGTTTTACAAGGGGTTCTGGAAGTTTTTCTGGGGCACAGGTTATTATTATAGCATCAAAAGGAGCCTCTTCTGGCCAACCAAGGTATCCATCCCCACACCTCACATGAACATTTTTATACCCAAGACTATCCAAGATTTTTTTTGCTCTCTCTGCAAGTGAGGGTATTATTTCAATGGTATAAACCTCTTTAGCCAATAAGGAAAGAATCGCAGCTTGATACCCAGAGCCAGTGCCTATTTCAAGAACCTTTTCATCTCCTTCAAGTTTAAGTAACTGAGTCATTAGAGCCACCATATAAGGTTGTGAAATCGTTTGACCTTCTCCTATTGGCAGAGGATGGTCTCCGTATGCTTTGTACCTATATTTTTCTGGAACAAAAAGATGTCTCTTTACTTTTTTAAATGCGGAGAGAATTCTTTTATCTTTTATTCCTCTTGCTTCTATCTGATATTTTACCATTAACTCTCTTTCCTTTGCAAATTTATCTTTTTCCATTTTTCCTCCACAGAAAAGCCCCAGAGAGACAAAAATAAAAACAAACCTCATACCCTCCCTATAAGTTTCATAAACTCCTCTTCATTTATGGTTTTAACTCCCAATTCTATTGCTTTTCGATATTTTGAACCGGGGTCTTCTCCCACTACAACAAAATCTGTATTTTTACTTACTGAGGATGATACTTTACCTCCTAAGGATATAACTATTTCAGAGGCTTCATCCCTGGTAAAGTTCTTCAATGCTCCGGTGAAAACAAATGTTTTACCTTGTAAAGGAAGTTTTTCTATTTTCTTTTCCTCTTTTTCCATTTTTAAACCGGCTTTTTTCAATCTTTCTATAAGTTCAAGATTTCTTGGATTTTTGAAAAAGTCAACTATACTTTCTGCAGTTATTGGACCTATTCCCTCTATGCCAGCCAGTTTATCAAAATCTGCATTTTTCAATTCATCCATTGATTTAAATCTTTCTGCTAATAATCTTGCAGCATGTATTCCCACAAATCTTATTCCAAGGGCATAAAGAACTCTTGCAAACTCTCTCTGTTTACTTTTCTCTATAGCTGTCAAAAGATTTTGTGAGGATTTTGGACCCATTCTTTCAAGTGGAAGAAGGTCTTCCATATTTAATTCATATATATCTGCAATACTTCTGATTATCTTTTTGTTTACTAATTGATTTACCAAAGCTTCCCCAAAACCTTCTATATCCATTGCCTGTCTTGAGACAAAATGTAATATTCTTCTTTTGAGTTGTGCAGGACAATCAATATTTATACATCTCCATGCAACCTCTCCAGGATATCTCACAATTTTACTTCCACATACAGGACAGACCTCCGGCATTTTAAACTCTTTTTCTTTTCCGGTTCTTTTTTCTTTTATTACTTTTACAACTTTGGGAATAACATCACCTCCCTTTTCTATAAGAACCCAATCCCCTATTCTCACATCTTTTCTTCTTATTTCATCCTCATTGTATAAAGAGGCTCTTGAAATTGTTGAACCTGCAAGTTGAACCGGCTCAAAAATTGCCACAGGAGTTATGGTTCCTGTTCTTCCTACCTGAAGCACTATGTCTATTATTTTTGTTGTAGCCTGTCTTGCAGGATATTTATAAGCTACAGCCCATCTTGGACTTTTTATTGTCTCTCCAAGTTCCCGCTGTTTACTAAATTCATCTACCTTTATCACTATTCCATCCACCTCAAAGGAAAGCGTTTCCCTTTTTTCTTTCCACTCTTCAATGTACTCCTTTACTTCTTTTAGGTTTTTGCATAATCTTGTATCCGGCACTATCTTAAGCCCCAGTTCATGCAGTTCTTTAAGCACTCTATAATTTGAATCATATTTTCCAGAAGGAGGTTCTGGAACCGTATGGGCAAAAAAATCAAGGTCTCTCTTTGCTACCTCCCTTGGGTCCTGAAGTTTTAAACTTCCTGCAGCAGCGTTCCTCGGATTCGCAAAAGGCGTTTCCCCTTTTTCCAACCTTTCCTCGTTCAATTTTAAAAAACTGGGTTTAGGCATATACACCTCTCCCCTGATCTCAAAATTTCTAAAATCAGGAACTTCTTTTAAAAGAACAAGAGGAAGAGAACGAATCGTTTTTATATTTTGAGTTATTTCATCTCCTCTTTTTCCATCGCCTCTTGTTGCTGCTCTTTTAAGCCTCCAATTTTCATAAGTTAAAGAAACCGCAACTCCATCTATTTTTAACTGAACGAGATAATTAAATGAACTTATCTCTTTTCTTATTCTTTTGTCAAATTCCTCCAGTTCTTCATAAGAGTAGGTATTATCAAGGCTTAACATTGGGATCTTGTGTTCAACGGTAGGAAAAATTTTCAAAGGTTCTCCTCCGATTCTCTGGGTTGGGGAGTCAGGGGTTATAAATTCTGGAAACTGTTCTTCCAATTTTTTAAGTTTTTTTAGGAGCATGTCATACTCATAGTCTGAAATCACGGGTTCGTTTAAAACATAGTATCTGTAGTTATGATAATTTATTTCTTTTCTTAGCCGTTCAATCTCCTTTTTTGCTTCTTCCTTTGTCATTCCCCCTCCTTTGTTTTAATTCTACTTGATCTTTTCTATTTTTTCTACATAGGAAGTTACCATATTTTCCAGTTCGTTGAACTGGATAACCATATTTCGGTATTCCTTTTTCCAATCCCTTACTTTCTTCTTTTTTATCTTTTCAATTTCCTTTTTCACATCCTGTATGCTTTTCATAATGTTGTCTCTTTCAGTTTTATAAGGATTTTCCAAAAGTTGTTGGGCGAGTTTTCCATCCGTATCAATTATTTTGGCTTTCCATATCTGCAATTTTCCGGAAAGGAATCCAAGAACGGGATCCTGCAGTTCATCTATTTTTTGGTTAAGTGAATTTATTTGAGCCACAAATATGAAGTTGAAAAGAAGAGAGAGCAAAAATAGTCCTCCAAGGATAAGCATAAAAATACCTGAAATACCTAACTTTTTCTTATTACCCATATTCCCTCCTTTTTATTTTATTCCTCCATTTCCCCGAGGATAACAAACTCTACTCTTCTATTAAGTCTTCTTCCTGCTTCACTTGAGTTATCAGCAATAGGTCTTGATTCTCC
Source organism: uncultured bacterium (assembly GCA_964623485.1). Taxonomy (GTDB): domain Bacteria; phylum Hydrothermota; class Tepidihabitantia; order B3-TA06; family CAYQJV01; genus CAZUTC01. Next base: position 3,415 of record CAZUTC010000010.1, read on the forward strand.
ATATCCTCTTGCTATCAATCTTCTTATATCTATTCCATGATGAGTCACAAGATAGTGAACCACAGCCTCAGCCCTTGCTTGGGAAAGTTTCATGTTATATTCATAAGATCCTATACTACATGTATGGCCTTGTATCTCCACTTTTATATTTGGATTTTCCTTTAGGATTTTTGCCATTTCGTCCAGTGCAGGATATGACTCTGGTCTTATAGTAGCTTTATTAAAATCAAAGTATATATTCCTGAAGGTAAATGTCATTCCCTTTTTTACAAGTTCAAAATTTCTTTCTGTTGTTTTGTCCTCTTCTATTACAACAGGGGCAGGTTGGTCTATATATCCTTCTGCATGAACCACTACTGCATAGTTTCCTGGAGGAACTTCTGCTTTAAATATTCCCGTTTCTGGTTCTGTTTCTATTGGAGGAATGTTAGTATCTTTAAATATGATTTTCGCCTTAAGAGGTTTTTTAGTTTTTTTATCTAATACCTGTCCAAAGAAAACCCCTTTAACCACTGCAACTTTCATTAAGAACTCCTTGGAGGTAAGTTGGTTAGGTTTTACTGTTAAAGAGGTTATCTCCGGTATATATTTAGGGGCTTCTATTTTTACTGCCACCACTCCAGTAGGGATACTATCTATTTTTATAAATCCGGTTTGAGGATTTGTTTCCTTCTCTATTCCCAGTCCTTCCAGAATTACTTTTGCTTTTAATGGTTTTTTTGTCTTTGCATCCTTTACAGTAATTGCAAGGGAGCCGTAAAGTTTAAGAGGTAAAAGTTCTATTGTTTGAGTAGTGGTTTCATTTTTCTTTACTACCACTGGGATACTTTGGGTTTTATACCCTTCCTTTTTAATTACGATAGTTACTACTCCTACCGGAACATTCTCCACTGTAAATACACCTGTCGAGGGATTTGTTTTAACTGAAGGTAAACCCAGAGATGTATCAGCAAATATTATCTCAGCCCCCAAGGGTTTTCCAGTTACAGCATCTACTACAGAACCTGCAATTATTCCGGTTGGAGGAGGTGCTGGTTTCAAAAATGGAGAAATAAGATTAACTCCAACAATTCCTTGAAACATTGAGATATTTCCACCAAACCGGACATCAAGCCCCAAGTCAATACCTCCTCCAAAAGGAAATTTAAATTTTACTCCAGGAGTTAAAATTATATAGGAAGAATCAAAATTAAATAAGTAGTCGAGAGGCTGAGGCGTATATATTTCAAGAGTAACTGCATAACCCTTAGCAGGGAGTTCTGTTCCTATCCCTAAGTAGATAGAGTCTTTATCTCCTTTCAAATAACCTGCATTAAAAACGATATTGAATGGTGCAGTGGTAGAAATATCTCCAAAATCAAGTCCTGTTAAAAACAAAAATCCTATGGAAGTTTTTCTGTTTCCTGAAACTCCCCAGGCGTTCTGAAACTCTTCATTATTCATGGTGGGAATACTTCCATATCCCATTAATCCAAGTTTAAAAACCGGAATGTTTTTAAATGTGAATTTTGCTCCTATTTTAGTATCATAAAAACCTGTTCCAAGGGTATCAAAACTGAGATTTCTGCTCCATATTCCATAAGATGGCCCTGCAATAAATTCAAGCCATTCAAGGGGAGCATAAGTAACTCCTCCGTATATTCCAAGTTGATACCATCCTTTTTCTCGTTGAATAAGATTATGGACCGAAAGGGAAAGCATTCCTTGACCTTCAGATTTTGTATCCTGAATTCTATAGAACCCTCTTCCTCCATTTATGGCAGGGTAAGAAAACAGAAAAACAGGTAAAAAGATTAACACTATAGTTTTTCTCATTTTCCCTCCTTATCTTACATTTATAAACTTAAGAATTTTTTGGGTGTTTTTTATATTCACCTTTACAAAATAAACTCCGAAGCATAGGTGTTTTTTCGGTAAGTGAAATTTATAGCTTCCGGTTTCTTTAAAGCCAGAAAACACGGAAATGACCTTATTCCCTGTTATATCGTATACGGCTATTTTTATATAACTTGCTTCGCGCAGAGAAACATTTATCACTCCATTTTTATCTAAGAATACAAAACCTTTTGATGGTTTTTCTTCTATACCTACGTTAACATTAAAACTGTAGTATTCCCCTTCATTTTCTGGGTCCCTACTCTTATTTAAATTCTCATCATAAGCAACCACATAGTATTGAACAGAACCAGGTTGAGAGGGAGTTGGTATCCGGAATTTATAGACATCTCCTGCTTTTTCATAATGAGTGGTTCCTTCAAGTCCATTACCTATATCATAATAGAGAGTGTCTAAAATAATATTAAGTTCATCAATTATTGTAACATTTACTGTATAGGGTCCTGGTTCTGTTTGGTCGGGTAACTGTTCGGTTTCCATTTCCGGAGGTACTGTATCAAAATCGAGCCACCTCCGAGGCTTTAGCTCGTAACCTTCTAAGTATGGAGCTTGGTTATCCCACTGAGCAACAATTCCTACTATATTTATAGAACCTTGGGGAATTTCATTTCCTGGGATATCAGTATCCCTATCTATGTAAAGTTTTCCTTCCCCTGAGGCATCCTCTATGGTATAGGCTGTGTTTCCTTCAAAAGTTCCAGACTCCTTTATTGTTACATTTTCTATTTTCACAAGTTTAGATTCATTCACTTCTATATTATCTACTATTTCTTCCATTTGAGAAACTGTAATAATTATAGGAATTTCAAAGCACTCCTCCTTGATTTTATCTACACTTGAAACATCTCCTATCTCTGTTAATCCATTATAGAAATCCACTATGCCAGTAATTACAATGCTGTCTCCTATTTTTAAATTTCCCACTGCATCATCATAAATACTTACAGCTCCTGAGGTGTCTTGAATAGCAGCAGGACCTCGGGAACCAAACTCTGTACCACAGGTTATTCTTCCTGTAATTGTAACTGTTTCTCCCTTGTGTATAGGCTCTCCATTTGCATCGTTTATTTTTATCTCTTTTATGGGTATTATATCACCAAAGATAAAAACAATAGAGAAAAATATCATATACACCTCCTTTCCGTATAAATTTTTAAGATTTGAGAAGAATGCATTTATTTATTATGATTGAAAATTTAAATTTGTCAAGCAAACTTTATCTACCGTAGGCAAGTCTTTCTGCAAGGTAATGAGGAAGTCCCTTTTTTATTATTTTTTCTTGGGCTTTTTTTACATCATACTTGACTTTTTTAAAACTTATGATTTTGCTGTTTTTGTCATAAATAATAAAAGACGCTCTTGGGTCTCCATCTCTTGGCTGACCTATGCTTCCGGGATTTAACAGGTATCTCCATTCGTTTTCGATTTTAAACTCTTTATCAAAGATTTCTTCTATTTTTTCGTTGTTGAATCTCACAGCAAATGGCACATGGGAATGTCCCACAACTCCTATCTGGGTGTCAAAATGATGAAACTCCCGCCAAGCATGCTCTAAGGAGAGTATATATTCCCAGCTTTCAGGAGAAGAAAAACTTCCATGCACAATGGTAAAATCCTCGTACCGGGCAATTAATGGTAGTTCGGATAAAAATTCTTTTGTTTCTTTGGTTATATTATTCATAGTCCATTCAGCTGCCCTTCTTGCAATTTCATTGAAAAAATGAAGCGGTGTTTTACCTATCACTGCATAATCATGGTTACCTGCGACTCCTATATCTGTGATTTCTTTTATTTTTTTTGCAACCTTTTCTGGGTCAGCTCCATACCCTACTACATCTCCTACGAATATAAAAAGAGAAGGATTCTCTTTTTTTAAAGCAGAAAGAAACGCCTCAAGAGCTTCAAGATTGGAATGAACATCTGAGAAAATTACAATTTTCAACTTAATATTTTTTCTTTCAAAAATGTATCTAACACTCCATTTACGAACCTCGCTGATCCTGCTGTTCCATAATATTTTGCCAGTTCTATTGCTTCATTTATAGAAACCTTTGGTGGAATATCTTCAAAATAGAGCATTTCACATAGAGCAAGTCTTAAAATTGCTCTGTCTATATAGGAAAGTCTATCAATGGTCCAACCATGTAATACCTGGGAGAGATTTTCATCTATCTCTTTTAAGTTCTGAATTGTAGTTCTTATAAGTCTTTCTATGTATTCTTTTGCATCTCCTGAAACACCTCTTCTGGCTATGACTTCTGGCATTACTTTTTCAAAGTCATCTCCTACAATATCATACCTGTAGAGTACTTCAACTGCTCCAAGTCTTGCCTTTGACCTTTCGTATCTCATTCTATTTCTTTAATCAAGTTTGCAAGTTCAATTGCTGTAATTGCTGCATCCCATCCTCTGTTTCCCATCTTTACTCCTGACCTTTCAAACGCCTGCTCTACGGAGTCTGCAGTGATAATTCCATAAATTACTGGAATACCCAAGTCAAGATTAATTTTAGCAATCCCTTTGGTAACTTCAGAGGCAATATAATCAAAGTGAGGGGTATCCCCTCTTATCACTGCTCCAAGACATATAACTGCATGGTAATTTCCCTTTTCAGCAATTTTTTTTGCCAAAAGGGGAATTTCAAATGCTCCTGGAACCCAGTAGATATCACAAGAAGATGCCTGATGTCTTCTTAAACAGTCAGAGGCTCCATCAATTAAAAATTTTGTTATTCTCTCATTAAATCTCGCTGCAATAATTGCAAAGGATAATCCCTCTGCAGTTAACTTTCCCCTAATCTCTTTTACATTCATTTTTACCTCCTTTCTTCAACTTCTCTTCTATATTGCCTATTAAATGCCCTAATTTATCTCTTTTGGTTATAAGATAGGAAATATTAATTTTATTTGGGTTTGGAGGAATAGGAATTCTTTCTACTACTTTCAGTCCATAGCCCTCAAGACCCACTATTTTGGCAGGATTATTGGTTATAAGTCTGATTGTGGAGAGCCCAAGGTCCACGAGAATTTGGGCTCCTATTCCATAATCCCTTAAGTCAGGGGGAAATCCTATCACCTTATTTGCCTCCACTGTATCAAGTCCCTGTTCTTGAAGACGATAACATATTAATTTATTTAAGAGACCTATACCTCTTCCTTCCTGGCGCATATATACCAATACTCCTTCTTTTTCTTTTTCTATCATTTTCATTGCAGTTACCAGTTGTTCCCCACAATCACATCTTAAGGAACCAAACACATCTCCTGTTAAACATTGAGAATGGACTCTTACCAATACATTTTCTTTTCCTTCCACTTCTCCTTTTACAAGTACCAAATGATGCTCATGTTCTATTACGCTTTCATAAATTATTAATTTAAACTCTCCATATTGAGTGGGTAGATCTGTAGAGAAAAGTCTTTTTACCAGTTTTTCCCTTTTTCTTCTATACTCAATGAGGTCTTTTATCGTTATGATTTTTAAACCGAATCTTCTGGCTATCTTTTTTAATTTAGGGAGTCTTGCCATTGTTCCATCTGAATCCATTATTTCACATAGTACTCCTGCAGGGTATAATCCTGAAAGTCTTGCAAGGTCTATAGAAGCCTCGGTATGTCCTGCCCTTCTTAAAACCCCTCCTTCCATTGCCCTCAAGGGGAATACATGCCCTGGTCTTGCAAAATCCTCGGGTTTTGAAGAAGAGTCAATCAGAGCCTTTATGGTTTTTGCTCTGTCATACGCTGAGATTCCCGTTGTAGTGCCATATTTATAATCCACAGATACCGTAAATGCAGTTTGATGTCTTTCCGTATTTTTTTCCACCATTAATGGAATGTCAAGTTCGTCAAGCCTTTCAGGAAGTAAGGAAACGCATATTAATCCCCTCCCATATTTTGCCATAAAATTTATGGTCTCAGGGGTTACTTTTTCAGCGGCTACGATAAAATCCCCTTCATTTTCTCTATCTTCATCATCCACCACTATTACTATTTTACCTTTTTTTATATCTTCAATTGCACTTTCAATTTTTGCAAATTCACTCATTTAAATACCACCTCCTATAAAACTCAATAAATCTTTTATCTTCTCTTCTTTTTTTCCACCATTTTTCATGTTTAGTATACCAATCAATGGTAAGTTCAAGCCCTTCATTAAACTTATATTTTGGTTTCCATCCAAGTAATTCTTTTGCCTTTTTATAAGAACATATAAGCTTCTTTACGTGTCCTGGTCTATCCTTTATAAATTTCAGTAATTTTTTAGGTCTGCCTGTTTTATCAAGTATTTTTTCTGCTATTTCTATTATGCTTTTTTCTTCTTGAGTTCCAAAATTTATGACCTCTCCTGAAAGATTTTTAGAAGAAAAGATAACCGATTCAATTGCCCTTACGCCATCTTCCACAAACATCCAATCTCTTGTATTTTTACCATTTCCATAAATATAAAGGGGTTGATTTAATAAGGCATTTGTTATAAAAAAGGGAATCATCTTTTCTACATGTTGTCGTGGTCCAAAGTTGTTAAAAAGTCTTAAAATCACAGCAGGAAATTCATATGTTTTATAAAAAGAGTAAACCAATCTATCAGCTCCTGTTTTTGTAGCAGCGTATGGGCTGTGAGGATTTAAAGGATGGTTTTCATCCATAGGAGAATAAACAGAGGAGCCGTAAACTTCACTTGTAGAGATATGGACAAACCTTTTAATTTTTGCACGCAGACTTTCCTCCAAAAGATTTGCCGTAACAACGAAATCATTTTTTACAAAAGGAGTTATAGATAAAATTGATCTGTCCACATGAGTCTCTGCAGCAAGATGTACTACCACATCTATATTTTTTATAATTCTTCTTAATATGTGTCTGTTTCCTGCATCAGCTCGTATAAAATTAAAGTTTCGAGCCTTTTTTACTTCAGGGAGTATATTATCCAGTTTCCCTGAGTAAGAAAGTTTATCAATTACTATAATTTTGATATTAGGATATTTTTTCACCAGATAGTTTACTAAGTTTGACCCTATGAAACCTGCTCCTCCGGTAATCATTAAGGAACTTATTTTTTTCATCCTTCTTTTATTTCCCAGGAATAAGGGATATCATTTTTATAAGGATGGACTCGATATTCATCGGGTGAAGAAGGATTGTAAGGTTCTGTAGGACAGTTTAACATAATAGCAGGTTCAGTTCCTATGCCTTTTACTCCATGGTAAACTAAAGGAGGAATTTTCACAAGCAAGGGATTTTTTTCTCCGATAAAAAACTCCATTATCATTCCATGTGTGGCAGAATTCTTTCTTGAGTCATATAGAGCAAGTTTTACCATCCCTTTTATTACTGTGATATAGTCGGTTTGAATTTTATGATAGTGCCAACCCTTTACTACTCCTGGGTATACAGTAGAGATATAAACCTGTCCAAACCTTTCAAAGATTTCATCATCTCTTCTTAAGATTTCCATCAACCATCCTCTTTCATCCGGAATTACATTAAGTTTTTTAATTTTTACCCCATAAATATTTTCCATCGGGTTTAATTTTAAATGCTTTTTTAAAAAAGTCAAGAAATCTTTAAAATATTGATTGAATTTTTGACAAACTGTTATTAATGAATATACTTAATTAAAAGGAGGAAATATGAAAAAGGTGCTTATAGTGGCTTTAATTCTTGGTGGGATAATGTGTAGGACAGAGACAAAAACAGAAAAGAAGAAAGGCTCTATTTCACCAGAGGATAGAATAAAACTTGCTCTTTCAGTAAGAGATAAAAAAATAGAGCTTACAGGAGATGAGAAAGCAGTGGTATATACCAATAAAGGGAAATTTGTGATAACCCTTTATTCAAAGGATGCCCCCTATACTGTGAAGAATTTTATAAGACTATCTGAGGTAGGTTTTTATAATGGCACGATATTCCATAGATATGTAGAAAATTTTGTAATACAGGGAGGAGATCCATATGGAACTGGCTATGGAGATGCAGGGTATAATATTTTCTTTGAGAAAAACCCAAAGACCCACGAGAAAGGAGCAGTGGGAATGGCACGGGGGTCTGATTTGAACTCTGCAAGTTGTCAATTCTATATCTGTTTGAGTCCCCAACACCAACTCGATGGGAAATATGTGGTTTTTGGAAAAGTCACCGAAGGGATGGAAGTGGTTGAGAAATTAAGAAAAAATGATACAATAATAAAGATAGAAATAATAAGATGAGAGAGTTTGATAT